>JAZSHO010000167.1:0-3858 GCA_045533345.1 Faecousia sp.
AGTATGTCCCCGCCGCCGGCGATGCTCCCGAGGCACCTGTGGCCCCCGAGGCTCCCGACTATGTTCCCACCCCCGGCGACGCTCCCGAGGCTCCCGAGGCACCGGTCGCCCCCGAGCATGTTCCCGCTCCCGGCGAAGAGCCCGAAAATCCCGGTGACTTCAACCAGATCAAGCCCGAGGCTCCCAAGCCTGCTGAGCGTCTGGACTACGTTGAGAAGCTGGATCCCCTGGAGGAGAAGGTTATTGTGGAAATTCCCGGACCCGATTACCCCACTCCCATGACCGACGAGTTCCCCATCGATGAGGAACCGGAGATCCTGGACGATCCGATCCCCCTGGCCAAGGCTCCCGAGACCGGCGACCTGTCCTCCCTGTGGGCCATTTTCAGCGGCCTGTCCCTGGGCGGCATCTCCTTCCTGAACCGCAAGGGCAAAAAGGAAGAGGAGTAATCTCCAATATAGGGATTTTCAACCCATAAACCCTCAAAAGTCAGGAATCTGGCAACAGATTCCTGACTTTTTCAAAAACCATTCCGGAGGTGACCTGCATGAAACCTGCTGTCCGTAAACTTGCGACCCTGGTGCTGACCCTTGTTTTTCTGTTCAGCATGGGTATGCTGCTGAAGAATCAGCTGGAAAGTAAAATTGGCAGCGACAGCTACACAGAGGCCCTGGCCCTGGCTACCTCCGGAGAAAACAAGTCCGCAAATGCTGCCCCTGAGGTCGCCCCCGAAAATCCCCAGGGAGAAATTCAGCCGGAACTGACCTGGATCCCGGCACCCCCGGAAGCGGAGGACCCCAATATTCAGACCATGATGGAGATCGATCTGGAGGCTCTGCGGGAGGTCAACCCCGATGTACTGGGCTGGATCTGGATCCCGGATACCAAAATCAATTACCCGCTGATGGTGGGCACGGACAACGAGTACTATCTGAACCACACCTGGGATGGAAACGAAAGCCTTATGGGCTCCATTTTTCTGGAGCATCAGAACAGTTCGGATCTGACGGATTTCAACACCATGATCTACGGTCACAACATGAGCAACGGCTCCATGTTTGCAAGCCTTCGGAATTACAGCGATGAATATTTCTGGAATAACCATCCCTATATTTACATCCGCAGTGACGAAGGTGTTTACCGGTATGAGGTGTTTTCCCAGTACATCACGGAAGTGGAAGGCAATGCCTACGGCCTGGAATTTGCCACCGACCGGATCAAGACCCTGTTTTTGAACGAGATCTGCGGGGATTCCGTTGTGAAAACCCAGATCCGTCCGGAAAATACCGACCGGATTTTGACCCTGTCCACCTGCAGCGGCCTGGATTATTCCACCCGATGGGTGGTTCACGCCCGGATGCCCATGATCCTGGCACCCTCTGCATAAAAATTGCCGCCGGAAATCCGGCGGCTTTTTTGTCAGAACAGACAGTATTCCCTATATCTTGTGATTTTTCCTGTTCTTTATCACCCACATCTTGTGTTTCGACAGCATTTTTACAAAAGATGTAGTATTATGCAGACATGCTTCCCGGACGCAGTCGGATCACCACTGCGGTGGCATCGTCCTCTCCCGGTGCCGTACCCAGTGCCAGAAGCCGCTCCGCCAACTCCCCAGGCGGGATCTCCGGAGCCATCCTTTCCCGGTGCAGCGCGTCCCCAAGCGCTACGCCGTCGCTGAGCAGGATCAGCGTTTCTCCCCGCCGCAGGGACAGCTTCACCACCGATTCCCGGCCCTCGGTCACCGAGATCCCCGGCGGTGGGGTGGCTGTCCCTGTTTTTTCTATGCGGTCTTTCCGCAGAAGGTAGCTGGGGGCCGCTCCCCATTTGTACAGGGTCACCCGTCCGGAGTCCAGCCGGATCTCCGCCAGGTCCAATGTCACCGCCCCGGCCTGACCCCGGAGGGCCAGAAGGGAATTGACCGACCGGAAAGCCTGCTCCGCGCTGAGACCCGCCGCCAGCATTTTTTTCAGAAGCTGGGAGGTGTTCCGGGCTTCCTCTGCGGCTCCCAGCCCGGTACCCATGCCGTCGCAGAGCAGGACATAATACTTGCACCCGGCCCCGGAAAAGGCCAGGCAGGCGTCCCCGTTGGCCTGTTCCTTTGCGGTGGACCGGGCGGAAACCTCGATGCGAAACCTGGCCAGAATCCGTTCCCCACGCCGGGGCAGCTGGTCTGCCAGGCTTCGCAGGTAATCCGCCAGAAATTGGTACTGCTGAATCACCGCCCAGCGGTACTGGCTCTGCCGCTGCCGGTCGGCCTTCATGGATTTCAGCTGCTCCTGGCTTCGTTGCAGCTCCAGGCGAATACGGCCGGGTTTGCGGCATTGGAACAGGTTAGGCTCCCGGAGCATCTGCACCGACAGCCGCTGCCGGTCCATGCAGGCGCTTCGGGCGGAGCAATTGCCGCAGGAGCGGTCTATGGCCTTGGCCAGGAGGGCTTCCTCGTCGATGGGATATTCGGGGGCCTCCAGCAGAAGCTGCTGGGTCTGGGCCAGAATCCCGGCGGTGACCTCCAGCCGCACCTGGGCCAGGCCCGTTTCTCCCCGGCGGTGAATCAGCTCCGGCTTGGCAGGCAGCAGCAGACCCAGCGCGCCCCCCAGAATCAGCCCCGGCAGAGGAGAAAAATCCCAGATGCCGCAGATTGCCATCACCAGAATGCAGGCTGCCCCCGGAGCCCCGTAGCGAATCCATTTGGAGCGGAGAGGAACCAGTCGGGCGAAATAGGTGAGGCACAGCACCGCCCCCATAGGCACCGGGGTGACCCGGGCCAAATCCAGCCCCAGCCCCACCAGGGCCGCAGCGGGAAATGCCCCGGACACCGCCAGACAGGCAGCGGCGATATAACCCAGCCCCAGCCGGGGAATGGGGGCCACTCCCGCCAGAGCAAAGACCCCAACACCGCCAACCACCCATTGCCCGATGGCATCCCGGTGCTGCATTACATGGGGGAACAGGGCGCAGCCTGCCGCCGCCATGGCGATGCGCAGTAAGTATACGGTGATGGGGGTTTCATCGGCCAGATACAACTGAAACAGAAGTCCCACCAGGGACACCCAGAAGGCGGCCATGGCGCAGCGGAGAATCCCCTGTCGGCTGCTCTGGGTTTCTTTTCGGAACAGGAATCCCAGGCCCAGGCCCCCCAACGTCCAGGCCAGACCCTGCAGACCCGCTTTCCCCCAGAATGCGGGATATCCCAGAGTGGCCCCAAGGGCAATGACGGCCCCTTGCCAACCGGGAAAGGCGCAAATGAGGCCTATGGCCAGAGGCTGCGCCGCCTCCCGCAGGCCTGCGGCGCTGAGGAAAAATCCTGCCCCTCCCAGGGTAAGCCACTTCATCCCCATACGAAATCCCGGATGCCGCAGCAGCCGTCGTAGTTGCCGCTGCCCCTGCCGCAGATAAGTTTCCACCGAAGCCATCATTTGTAAACCACAGCCTTTCCTTTTGTAGTAGAAAAATCCTACCACGGGCAAAAAAATAATGCTGTCGGATTGGCAGGCAGCGGAAAGTTTCTTGCACTACCGATGGTATGGGTGTATAATGAGGGGCAGTAGTACGATAAATAGTCGTTTAGCGGGCAAGGGCCCGCGGCCAATTCGAGCCTTTGGATGGCTGATGGACCGGGACCACTGGGTGGTCGGCCCGATTCGTTACTGCGCAGCTAAATTGCAGTTTAGCGGGGAAGGCCCGGCGGCCAATTCGTTACGAACCCAGGCAGGAAACCAACGCATCCTGATTGCGCTCGACCGATGGTGCGCAGATAAATTGTAGTTTACAGTTGCAGCAAGTAAAACGCATGTCATCGCGAACCAGCGCGCACGCTGGTGTGGCGATCCCCCAGACACTCCTGGAAACCATAGG
>JAZSHO010000072.1:0-5544 GCA_045533345.1 Faecousia sp.
CTGTATTGCGTACTCTCCGATTACCTCTTTGTATGAGGCAGATATGGCGCTGGCCTTTGAGTATTATCTGGATGCAGACTATTATTTCAAGACACCATTCCAAGCTCAATTGGCGGAGTATCTGTCTGCAAGCTATATGGAATATATCAATGCGAAGAATCTGTCCGTTGCCGAAAACGCAGTGGGCTTTGACCTGAACAGCGATGGCGACATGGATGATACCATTGCTCTGACCATTGAATATGACCCCGAAAGTTATGCTGATACCAACGGCTATTACGGCAGCTATCTGGATCTGTATCTGGCGGAGTTTACCCAGAATCTCCAGTGGTATCTGGACAACCTGGACTACTCTGAAGGTTGGACATGGTTCGGTAAGAATGGAACGGCACTGAGCGATGATACTGTCGCAGCCATGACTGGTGCAGACAAGGCGAAAGCGTTCCTTACAGGCCGCTATACTCCGGGCAGCAGCGGCAAAAAGGGTGGATTTGGCGGTCGCGGAAATGGTCCTGTGGGAACTCCCAATGGAGGAACCACCCAATCTGCCACCGGAAACGGTGATTCCAAAACCTATGGAAGCTACGAAGAAATGGTAGCAGCCTATAAGACAGATATTGCAGAAGTTTATACCGGTGACGAGTATGGCAAGAATATTGTGATGCTTTACAATCCTCTGAATTATATCGGTACGGAGGGAACTGAGAATCCCACATGGACGAAGCTCATCATGGGTGCTGCGGAGGGTGACATCTCCATGTTCAACTCTCTGAATCTGCAGCTTGCATGGCTAAATGCCGGTACGGACACGGTGATCGAATGGCAGTGGAATGGCGGACATGTTCCTTCCGAAATGCTCGGTGATTCCTTCGGCCTGTATGTGGACCAGATGTATGGAAAGTATGTTGCGGGCGCGGTTTCTGTTACCAAGCCGGAAGCAACTGTCCAGATGCAAAACGGTACTTCCGAAGCACCCACCGGTACGGACATCAGTGGCTGGATCAACTGCGAGGATCTATCTGATGTTTCCTTTACCCTGGCGGATATTGTAGCATACAGAACCGCTGCGGCCAATAAGGCCATGCCTGCATTCGATGTAATCGACTACGGTCAGGAAGACTACGTCTTCGGCAGTTCGGAAAAAGATGCCCGCCATTGGAATACCTATCTTCTGGAAATCTTTGAAGAATATGCGGATGTGCTGAAACCGCTGTTCAACAGCAACTAAAGATAATGGCGCAGACAGGGTTTGCAACCCTGCCTGCGCCGATCTTTTATTTAGTTAGTTCCTCTTCCAATCTTATACCAACTTTTATGCCTTCAATAAAGCCAGAACGCTCATGATCGCGGCAGAGTTTGCAGACCGGGTAGATGATCTTATCCATCTCCCGCAGGGGCATACCGTTCATCTGCTGATACAGCTCATTGAAGTCTGCTTTAATTTGCTCGTTGTCATAGGGACTGTTCTCGTTGTGGCATTCATAGAGCATGGTCAGGACAGACTCACCGTCGCCATAGTTAGGTGGATGCTGCTCGATATGGGCTTTCAGTGTTTCGAAGAATGTGTTCATAACATCACCGTCCTATTTCAAGTTTGGGTGATGTTAACTCTAAACGCTAAGATTTTCAAGTGTGTATTCTGCCCAAAGTATGCTACAGATTCTGCACAGTATGCTTAGTTAGCTTGTATGCCCGCCTCCAGAGCAGAATGGGACTATCCATACATAATTTCCGAAGCCGCTCCAATGCGGCTTCTTTTGCTTTATAGATACCGTCCGGGGTGAGCATCTCTTCAAAGGCCAGCTCTTCGGCTGACTTTTGCTCATACCCATAGACACCAAGATAACATCCCAGAATGTACTGATCTTTCGCAGCCAGCTTCCGGAACAATCCCTCCAGCAGCTCCAGCTGAATATTCCGCAGAACGGTATATTCCATGGGCTCAGAGAATGGACATTCCTTTTCATCCTCAAATAACTGCTCCAGAGAGATATCATGGGTGTTGTGGTTGATCAACTGTTCTGCCCGGTAGGTAGAGATACCCAACTCCGTAGCTACTTCCTCCACAGCAAGGTTCGTTTCATGATATAGCCGCTGGGCTTTCCGTATCAGATCCATCTGATACTTTGTCAGGGCGATACTTCCGGTATTCTTTTCAAGGAAGCGGTGCATTTCTCCCTGAATGTGCGGAAAGATGTATGTGCTCAGTCTGGCCTTTTCCGGATCATAGTCTCTGCTGCTAAGCAGCTCAATGAATGCGAGCATTCCCACACTGCAAAGCTCCTCTGGATCGTGGTAGTTAAAGCTTCCTGCTGTTTTGCGAGCAAGGGATACTATGAGTTTTTCGTTCTTTTGGCATAGCTGACTCAGTGCGTCCTGATCGCCCTGATAGTAAAGCCGTACCAGCTCTTCATTGGACACGGTTATCTCACCCGGCCTTTTCTGTTTTCGGACGACCTACCGGATTGCTTTTCTTACTCACATTGCAAAGTGGGTAGAGATTCTCAGATGCCAAGGATTTCTCAAACTCCTCATATGTAACCCCGGAACGAATTTTTACCTGATGGTACAGTTCGTTAGCCTTTGCTTTCAGCAGGTCTCTTTCCTCTGGGGTGATGCGTTTTCTGGAACAATCCTGAGCAATTCGGTTCAGACAGCGGCGGAGTGAATCCGCTTTGGGATCGTCTTCCGGTTGTTCTTTCCGGTGACTTTGCCGATATCCCATTTGAGCACAGGTGTATTTCGGATTATCCGGTGCAGGATTATCACAGTACTTTGTGTGCAGACGCTTGGTCAAAAGAAAGAACCGTCCGCAGTATTCACACTGCCGGAGCAGGTGTCCTGCTTCCAAAGCCTTGTAGAAATCGATCTTCAGCAGCATCAGCAGTTCTTCTGTGGTATATGTTTCGATGATCTCATACTCACCGGTCTCAGGGGCGATTTCTCTGGAATGAAAGCTGAGGGTAATTGGTTTGTTGAAATGGTAGGGATATCCAATACCTCTTTTTTCTTCCGGGTAATAAATCGGGTAGTGGTACTCTGTCAGCCAATGTACTGCTTCGTTGATATTGCTTTGTGTGAGGGATTCCATGGGCATTATCAGGCGGACAATAAAGTCGATGATGACGGTATGGAATAGTGAGATGTCGTTCAGAAGTGTATTGATTTTATTAAAGTATATCTTGTAACTCGGCCAATCCTCGGTTCTCAGCACAGTTGCCTTCAGCAGCATGGAACTGTTTGGCATAAGCAACGAAAATAAAGAATGTCTTTGCAATTCCATCTCTACCTGAAGATACAACTCGTTTGCCTGGAACCAGAATGAGAAATCCTCCGTTGCTTCGTACTGGCGGGATAATGCTTTCGCCTGATTCAGTGTTTCTAGCATTCTTCTGATTTCGCAGTATGTCAGATTGAGAATCTGTAAAGATATATCTCCAAGTGTAAACTCCTGCGAATGGAGAATGATAGTTCTCTTGCCGACGGAAAATGTAATGCTGTCAAACATATTTCTACCTCTGCTGTATTTGTCATGACAAACGGAAATAACCTGTCATGGGATACTCTGAGAATATCAAAAACCGTCCACAATGTATGTAGAAGAGCGTCGAGGCTGATGAATCTGCTTCGATGTTTTTATTTTTATGTTGAAGGAGGTGAGAATATGGAAAATGAATTGATAGCGGTGGATTGTGAAACTCTGTGGAATATGGAGTTCGGTGCACAGTTGTTCTGCATCAAGGGGCTGTTGCCCCAAGGTGTGTGTATCCTGGGTGGTGCATCAAAGATCGGCAAGTCGTGGATGGTACTGGACTGGGTTGATAAAGTGGCAAAGGGTGAGCCTGTCTGGGGGATGGAAACTACTCAGGGTACTACCTTGTACCTATGTCTGGAAGATAACCTCCAGCGTGTACAGCACAGGCTCTACTGTATTTCAGAAGAAGCAACACCCAATGCTTACTATGCGACTACGGCTGGCACACTGGCCGACAACCTGACAGAGCAGATAACTTCTTTTCTGCTGTCACACCCGGATACGGTGCTGATCGTGGTGGATACCTTCCAGTTGGTTCGTGGGAACTGCAACGACCCCTCCTATGCCGGTGACTATCAGGAAATTCGGAAGTTGAAGCATATTGCAGATGTGTACAAGCTCACGATTCTGCTGGTACACCATATAAGAAAGCAAGGCGATCTCGATCCTCTGAACCGCCTCTCTGGCACAACGGGTCTCAGCGGTGCAGCAGATGCCGTGTTTGTGCTGGATCGAAAAAGCCGCAATGACGATGCTGCCCTGCTGATATGCACCGGTCGGGATGTGGAATATCGGGAGATCAGTCTGAGGTTTTCTAAAGACCGGTTTGTGTGGGAAATGATTGCAGACAGTGCGGTTACCCCGGAACTGCTCCTGCCCCAGGATCTGGTGCTCTTTCTGGAGTACATGAGGGAAGTGAAGGTTTTCTCTGGTGGAAACACCGAACTGACAAATGCTTTTAATATCCATACTGGTAGCACCATGGAGCCTAAGAAGCTGAAGCAGCTGATGAACCGCTGGAAAGAAAAACTCCGGGAGCTGGGATTGACCTTCCGCAGCTATCGGAGCAATGGACAGCGGCTTGTGGAGGTGCGGTACACCGAGCCGGTGACGCAAGTGCCGCAAGTGACGCAGAAAACCGCCCCCTAGATTTTGCGTCCCTTGCGTTCCTTGCGGCACTGCCTGTCCGAAGAAAACCCCTGTGAGCCGCTGGTAGAGCCGTAGCGAGGGATTTGTGGACTTTTCCGAAAGAGGTAGGGTAGTAACCCCACCCGGTAGGAAAAACCGCCGTTGCCCCCAGTTTGGCGGGGTTTTCTAAGAAACCTTAAAACTCATGCCGTAAAAATTGAAAAGCTGCCCGTAGGCAGCAAAGTTTCCCAGACCTAAGTCTGGGGCAAGCAGAGCGTCCGGCTGTCCGCCTGCCGCACCCCCTGCCCCTGAAGGGGAGAACCGGGCGGAAGCCCAGACCCACTTTGAAGCATTTACAAAAGGAGGAATTTATGCCAGAGAACCGAAAACGAAACGTAACCCTGACCATCCGGGTAACTCCTGGTGAGAAAGATGCCATCCTGCGAAAAGCAAAACAGGCGGATATGAACCTGACGGATTACTTAGTAACCTCCGCCCTGAGTACGCAGATTTTTGTTGCGGAGGATCTGAAACCCGCCCTGACGGAGCTGAAGCGGATCGGCAACAATCTGAATCAGATTACCACCAAGATCAATGTGGGAGCATTCAAATCCTACAATTTCAGCGAAGTAATCCAGTGGCAGGCCCAGCTTTATGAGGAGCTTGTCCGCATCGGAGGTAAGGATTGGCAACTGTAACCTACATCAAGGAAACCAAGCAGCACGTCAGTGCTATGAAGGCGGTGATGCGATACTGTCAGCGGGAGGACAAGAACACCGACGCAAAAACAGGCAGACAATATGTGACTGGACTGAACTGCAACGGAGACAATTCTTTCACAGAATTTCTTGCCACCAAGACCGCCTATAACAAGCTGGATG
>JAZSHO010000032.1:0-13444 GCA_045533345.1 Faecousia sp.
GATCTCGGCCAGCTTCAGCAGCTCGGGAACCTTGGCTTCCCAGCCCAGAGCCATGATGTGCAGGCCCTGGCAGTAGGGACGGCACTCCTTGATGACCTTGGCAGCCAGCTCCACACCGGTGATACCGGCCTTGGCCTTTTCCTTGTCGGCGGCCAGCTCATCGATCATCCACTGGGGAACATGGACACCGGCCACGTTCTTGTTCATGAACTTGGCCATGCCTGCGGACTTAGGGATAATGACACCCAGCTGCACGGGCTTGCCAAACTGCTTTGCCTTCTCCATGAAGGAGATGAACTTCTCAGAATCGAAGACAGCCTGGGTCTGGAAGTACTCAGCACCGGCCATGACCTTGCGCTCCATCTTTGCCAGCTGTGCATCCACGCTGTCAGAGCAGGGAGAAACAACGGCACCCTTGGCGAACTTGGGAGCCTCGCCCACCAGAGCGTTGCCGCCCAGGTCAACACCCTTTTCCAGCTGGCACACGGTGTGCAGCAGGGAAACGGAGTCCAGGTCGAAAACAGGCTTTGCACCGGGATGGTCGCCCATCTTGGTGTGGTCGCCGGTGAGGCACAGGATGTTCTCAATGCCCAGAGCAGCGGCGCCCAGCAGCTCGGACTGCAGAGCGATACGGTTCCGGTCGCGGCAGGTCAGCTGCAGGATGGGGGTCAGACCGGCATTCTTCAGCATAACACAGGCGGGCAGGGAACCCATACGCATGACAGAGGACTGGTTATCGGTGACGTTAACGGCGGTGATGCCGGAGAGGTATTCCTTGGCTTCTTCTACCACATGGCTGGCGTCAATACCCTTGGGAGGGCCCACTTCTGCGGTAACGACAAATTCACCGTTATCAAACAATTCGGTAATTCTCATTATGTATTACTCCTAATCAATGTAAATTTGAGTAGTTTCATTTTTGCTGTCATTCCGAGCCAGTGCGCACACTGGCGTGGGAATCCCCCGGTTCGTGGGGGAATGTATCCATAACAGCTCTGAAACATTTGGAGATTGCCACACCAGTCTGAGGACTGGTTCGCAATGTCATGCCTTTACTTGGAAACTTCGTCGTCGGTGGGGTAGTTGCGGATCTGAACGGGGCACTTCAGAACATCCAGACGGCCAATGGCGGTCAGACGCTTGATGATCCGCTCCCAGCCGCATTCCATGCCGGGATCCACTTCGCACTTGCCGTCCTTGGCGCCGCCGCACTGGCCGTTTACCAGGCTCTTGGAGCAGGCAGTCAGGGGGCAGATGCCGCCGGTCAGATTCAGATAGCACTCGCCGCACTGCTTGCAGTCGTGCTCCAGGGGGGTAACGCCCTGGTAGCCGGGCAGTGCATAGGTGTCGCAGGCTGCGCAGACCTTCTTGCCGGGGAACTTGGCGGCAACAGTCTGAACGCCAACGCCGCAGGAGAAGACCAGAATCATATCGGCCTCGTCAATGGCCTTCTGGTGCTTGCTCAGCCGCAGGTCCAGGTTCTCGGGGTTGCAGATGTAATCGGTGGTCAGAATGCCGGTGACGTTGCCGCCGGCCATCAACTGCGCCTGCAGTTCGTTTGCCTCATGCTCGGGGAACTTGATTTCCCGGCAGCCGTGGCAGTTGAGAATGAAGACCTTGCCGGTGATGAGAGAAAGGATGCTCTCTTTTGCTTTCAGTTCGGTAATCAACATATTACTTCATCCCCCTTACCGCGTTCTTGCCCATCTTGATCATGCTGACCAGGGGCAGCTTGGAGGAGCAGATATACTCACAGCATCTGCATTCCATGCAGTCCATAATGTTCCGTGCCTTCAGCTCTGCGGGATCGCAGGCGAACTTGGCGAAGTACAGGGGCTGCAGCTCCATGGGACATACGTCCACGCAGCGGCCGCACTTGATACACTCCACAGGCTCGGTTTCGTCGTTGTCGATGGCGATGATGCCGTTGGAACCCTTCATAATGGGGGTGTCCAGGGTGGTCTGGGGGAAGCCCATCATGGGGCCGCCGGCCTTGACCAGCACATCGTCACCGGAGATGCCGCCGCAGGCTTCCACCAGCTCGGCAGCGGAAGTACCGATCTTCACCAGGAAGTTGCCGGGGTTGGGGATGTACTTGCCGGTGACGGTGGTAACACGTTCCACCAGAGGCATGCCGGTCTTGATGGCATCGGCAATGGCCTTGACAGTGCTGACGTTGCTGACAACAGCGCCAACATCGGCGGGCAGACCGTCGCTGGGAACGCTGCGGTTCAGAGCGTACTTAATGAGCATTTTTTCGCCGCCCTGGGGGTACTTGGTGTGGGCAACCAGAACCTCGATACCTTCCTCGGCTGCGGCCTTAGCGGTCAGCAGTTCAATGGCATCGGGCTTGTTGTCCTCAATGACGATGATACCCTTGGGTGCGCCAACGGTCTTCATTTCGGCCTTCAGACCGTAGATGATGTCGTCGGCGTAGGTCAGCAGAACCTGGTGGTCGGCGGTGAGCATGGGCTCACATTCGCAGGCGTTGATCAGAATCGCCTCGATGGGCTTGTTGGGCTTCAGCTTCACGTAGGTGGGGAAGCCAGCGCCGCCCATGCCAACGATGCCGGCATTCTTGACGATCTCGATGATCTCATCGGGAGTCAGCTCTTCCAGGGGCTTGTTGGGCTTGACGGACTCATGCAGGGTGTTCTGGAAATCGTTTTCCACAACCACGCTGAGGCAGGTGCCACGGGTAGCATGGGGACGGTCCTCAATGGCGATGACCTTACCGCTGATGGAGGAGTGGATAGGAGCGGAGATGAAGCCTGCTGCCTCACCCAGCTTCTGGCCCACCTTGACCTCGTCACCGACTGCCACGCACACATTGGCGGGAGCGCCCAGATGCATGGACAGGGGGAACACAGCGACCTTGGGAGCGGGGAAGGTTACCAGAGCCTTGTGCTCGGTGGGTTCCTTGCCTTCCACAGGATGGACACCGCCGTAGTAATTCTCAAAGCGCTTCTCGCGAATAGCCTTGACGTACTCGCTGATGACCTTCACATTGACCTTGGAGTAGTCCCGCAGCTGCACGGGCTGAGCAGTCAGCTCGCCCAGACGGCCCTGTTCACTAAGGCGCTGCTGGATCTTTTCCCATGCGCAGTCCTTGTCGGGGCTGACTTCACACTTGCCATCCTTGGCACCGCCGCACTGACCGTTGATCAGACTCTTGGAGCAGTCCACGATGGGGCAAATGCCGCCGGTGATATTCAGATAGCACTGGGCGCAGGCGTCACAAGCCTTCTTGGTCAGTGCCATGCCGTGATGGCCGGTGTAGTTCAGAGAGTTGGCTGCGGCAAAAACGGGCAGCTCCTCAATGTCGGCCACAGTCTGTACGCCCAGACCGCAGGAGACCACGTAGATGTTCTCGGTGCCTTCGGGGATCAGATCTACCAGCTTCTTGGCGGTCTGGGTCTTGTTGCACACGAAGTCAATCTTGGCGGTTCCGGTGACAGTCTTACCCTGGGCTTTGGCAATTTCTACAAATGCCTCGCAATCCGTTTCCTGGGTGGTTTCAAAAGCCTTGAAACACTTGTTGCAAGCAATGACGAACAGGTTGTCAGTGCTCTTCAGCACCTCGGCCAGCTCATCGGCTGCTTTCAACTTATACTTGGTATAGTTTTCCAATTGCTCACCTTCCTTACAGATTTGGAAACCTTATGTCTATCTGCCTTTTCTACCTCAAAAAGAAGCGCAAACAGATTAAGTTTTCGTTTGCAGCGTACCGACATCATACTTATCCAATTATATCGATACAACTACATCGTAAGTATAGCACACAAAGTTCCGTGAATCTAGTCCCAATCGAGATTTCTTTGGAGAAAAATGTCAACAGATTCCGTCGGGGAGATAAATTATTGTTGTAGTTATCCCTTTTAATAAGCACGTACAGCAAACAGACAACTTTTTTCTTTACCCACATAAACTACAATTTATCTGCGCACCATCGGTCGAGCGCAATCAGGATGCGTTGGTTTCCTGCCTGGGTTCGTAACGAATTGGCTGCCGGGCCATCCCGGCAAACTACAATTTATCTGCGCACCATCGGTCGAGCGCAATCAGGATGCGTTGGTTTCCTGCCTGGGTTCGTAACGAATTGGCCGCGGGCCCTTCCCCGCTAAACTACAATTTACCGAAGTAGCAGCGGTCGAGCGCAATCAGGATGCTTTGGTTTCCTGCCTGGGTTCGTAACGAATTGGCCGCGGGGCCTTCCCCGCTAAACTACAATTTATATAATTTAAAACAGGCAGTGGAATTCCACTGCCTGTTGGTGTGATTAAATTTCCCGGTAGCCGGTGGCAAAGTCCACCCGGCTTATGAGGGGGTTGCCCTCCAGATAGTTCGTCAGATTCCGGATCATGAAATCCCAGATTTTTGCCACCAGGGGACTGTCCGGGGCGAAGGTATTGCCCGCTGCATGGGGGGTGATCATGCACCGGGGGGCATCCCACAGGGGGTGGTCCTCCGTCAGCGGCTCCGGGCTGGTGACCTCCAGACCGACACCCCAGAAATGGCCTGCCTTCAAAAGCTGGCACAGGGCCTCCTGGTCAATGAGGCTTCCCCGGCCGCCGTTGACCAGCACTGCGTCCTTTTTCATCTTTCCAAGGCGCTCCGCGTTCAAAAGGCCGACGGTTTCCGGGGTATGGGGCAGGGCGCAGAGAATGATATCGGCCTGCCCCAGATACGCATCCAGCTGAGGAATGGTAATCATTTCGTCGAAGCAGTCCGGGAATTCCCGGATGGTGCGGCGGACACCGATGACTTTGCCCACCATGGGCCGCATCCATTTTGCCAGGGTGGTGCCGATGTCCCCGGCCCCCAGAATCAGCACAGTACTGCCCTCCAGGGGCTTGTCGTAATACAGCCGGGTCCAGGCGTGGCGGCGCTGGAGGTCTTGATATTCCGGCAGGCGGCGGCAGAGGGCCAGGGTCATGGCCAGCATATGCTCGGCGATTAAGTTGCCGTAGCACCCGGTGGCGGAGCAGAGAATGGCATTTTCGGGAAAGGTGCCGCCGTTTACATAGTAATTTACCCCGGAACAGGGGCTTTGCAGCAGCTCCAGCTGACTGCAGAGGGGGAAGTCCTCATTTCTGGGTTCGCCAATGATCACATGGGCATGGGGCAGATGAGATTTGTAATCCTCCCCGGATTCCATAAAGGTAATAAGATACTGCTCCCCGGCGGCAGCAATCAACCGCTGCCGTGTTGCCTCATCACAGGGAAACAGCACAAGAATATTCTTTTTCTCCATAAGGAATGCTCCTTTCGCAGGATCCATTAGCAAAACAGCCCCGCGGAGCGGGGCTGCGATATGAACATTACAGCAGCAGAACCTGCTCGAACTCAAACCAGTCCCGGGTCAGATCCAGCACCATATCCCAGGCGCCCTCTTCCAGGAAACGATGGCTGGTGCCGGGAATGATGACTAATTCGGACCGTTCGTTGATCCGGTGGAAATTCTGGATATCCGTCATGGGGATAAAGGCATCCTCCTCGCCATGGAGGATCAGCATGGGGATGGGATAAGAATCCAGCGCCACATGGCTGTGGAGTTCTTCATAGAAATGGTAAGTGACATCAAAGGGACGGGCACGGGGAATGGTGTAGCGATCCAGGGCCCGGAGGGTCTCCTTGGACAGGCCGGTCATGGCAAGCAAGGTGTTGTCCATCCGCAGGGAGGGGGTCTGGACCACAAGCTTGACCTTGCCGGGCATTTCCAGCAGATCCTGCAGGCACAGCAGTGTCACATAAGCGCCGAAGCCGCTGGCGAAGATGCACAGGTCGTTGACATCCTCGTATCGCTGCCGGGCGAATGCCGCCACCGCGATCAGGGTTTCCATGCAGTTTTCCAGGGTGAAGCCCTCACTGTCGGTGGGGTTTTCACCGTGGGCGGGGAAGTCAAACCGGATGGTCACGGAATGAAACAGGGCCATTTCCTCGGCGATGCCTACCTGGATCTCGTCCTCGGAACTGCCGCCGAAGCCATGGACACCCAGCACGATCCGGCAGAGGCCGCCGTAGTCCGGCTCGGAAATCTTACAGGGAATCTTCAGATCCCCATGGGAAAGCAGAATGGTGGACTCCATAAACATCACCCGCCCTTAGTAAAATGGATACGCAAATTCTAACAGATTCTGCGGTGGTTTTCAACTGTTTTTCTCAAAAGGAAAAAAGAGACGAAAAATACTCGCCCCAACATTACCATCATAGCATAAATTACCGTTTTTTGTCAAAGGCTTTTTGGGGTTAAGTTTGGAATTCTCCCATTTGCACGAGGGAAACGGGAAGATTTTATGGAACATCCCATCTTGAAAAAAGGCGATCCCGGGGGTATTATAAAGACACAAAGGAGTGATACCAATGTACAGGTAACCTTCCCAAAGACAACGGCTTTTCACCCTATTAAAATCTCCTAAAATAAAGTATTCAAATTTGTCATATTAAAAGCCGTGTCTATCCTGCAGAAAGAGAGGTTAACCAATAGATGTTAGATACCAAGAATGAATGGAAATGACCCTTGACTGAACGGTTGCAAGACGTACAGTCAAGGGTCATTTTCTGTCGGCAAGGGCCGACAAAAAATTCGTGTTCGATGCGTCCTGCAGGGGGCGCTTTTTTGCTGTCTCAAATCAAAATGCCATTGCAATGGTCAACCTCGTGCTGGATGATCTGGGCAGTCCAGTCGGTGAAGGTTTTCAGCCGTACCTGCAGCTGCGCGTTCTGGTAGCGGACCTTGATTTTTCGGAACCGCTTGCATTTCCGGGGGCCGCCCAGCAATGACAGGCAGCTTTCTTCCGTTTCGTATTCTCCGGAAGCGCTGATGATCTCCGGGTTCAGCATGAGCATATATTTGCCATCGCAGTCAAAGGCAATGATCCGCTTTGTCTGCCCGATCATATTGGCGGCCATGCCCACGCAGGTTTCTTTGTGCGCGGCAAGGGTATCCAGCAGATCCCGGGCAATGGGCAGGTCCTCTTTGGTGGCCTCGCTTGACTTCCGGGCCAGCAGGATGGGGTCGTGTACAAGTTCTCGGATCATAGCCATTCCTCCAATAAAAAAAGCAGCCTATTTGGCCGCCCAACATAACTATCATATCAAATTGGGGATAGAAATGTCAACAGGAAAATGAGCCATAATCACGGAAATCTGTATTTTGCACAAGTGAATTTTCGTTATTTTAGACAACATTCCATATTGAAAAAAGAAAAAAGTTGTGCTATTTTATTAACACAAAGAGGAGCAACCAAAAAAGTTGATCCTTAAGGCTCAAAGTGATGGCTGCGCCGGCTGAAACACTTAAAATATAACAATACACCAAACGCAAAAGCAGTCGTGTTTCTGATGAAGAAAACAGAAAGCAAGAGAAGCGAAGTGTGAAAAAAGATTCAGCTGAAGAAGAATAAGCGGTCACACAGGAGCCCAAAACAGGACACTGCTATGATGCCAAAGACAATCCCCCATAGTGCGAAGTGGAAGCGGATGGATATTGGATCAAAAACGGCAAGTGTTCAATCTGCAGAAAGAGAGGTTACCCAAAGATGTTAGATATCAAGATAGAAGAGAAATGACCCTTGACTACACCAAATGTACTGATCACAAGGTACAGTAGTCAAGGGTCATTTCATTGCGGCGAGTCAGCGACTCGCTAAGAGCCGCCCTTCGGGCGGTTGCTCGCTTGCATGGCGCCTGCGGGCGCTCAGCCGCTGACAATGCGCACGGACTGTGGAAAGAGTCTTCACCCGTTCGCTCGGCCCGGTGACGATACTGCCGCAAGAATTTGAAAAAAGCTTTGCCGCGTCCCGCAGGGGGCGCTTTTTTGCTGCCTTACAGCAAAATCCAGGCCAGGAGCTGCAGAAGAGCCAGGTGGACAGGGTAGAAAATATAGAAAAAGTATTTCAAATTTGCTATGCCCCGCTTACCGGAATAGCAAAGCAGCAGCGGGATTGCAGCCAGTGACCAAATCTGCCAGCCGCCAAGGGAAGAGGCCAGAAGCAAAAGTCCAACGCCCAGGGCAGCTGTGTTCATGGGGATGCTGTCAAACCGGGTCTTGTGAGGAAGGGCGGCGAAGAGGGGGACCATGCAGCCCCAGAAGCCATAGTCGATGGTGAAGACACGGTTCAGCAGCCAGACAGAAGCCACAGACAGGAAAAACACCGCGGCGCGAAAAACAGATGGCTGTTCCTTGCAATCCTGCAAGGCAAAAATCATCAGCAGCGACAGGGAAAAGGTAAAGAGAATCGACAAATACATGCTGCCGTCCACAAGAAAATACACGATCTGGCAGACCAGCGCTAAGCCGAACAGCTGGCCGAAGTACCGGCCCCGGTTCCGGGTATATTTGCTGCCCTCGGCGATCATGAAGGCAAAAATGGGGAAGGCCAGCCGCCCCAGAATTCGAAGCAGCTCATTTCCCGGGAAAAACATCAGCCCCGCATGATCCAGCACCATGGCCGCCGCGGCGATGATTTTTAAAATGTTGCCGCTGAGCAGCTTCGGTCTTTGCAGGGACATAGAGGGCCTCCTTGGATCAAATATGTTTCATTATACCACGTTTTATAAGGAATACAAGCGCTTGCGGATTTGATGCCGGGGGTGTATAATAGCGAAAAACCAGGAAAGAGGGACTGTTATGGAATTGGTACAAGGACGGCCCGGGGACTGCACCGGGCGGCTTGCGAAAGAAGTCAGAGTGTATGATTTGCTGGACAGTTTGGGCATCTCCTATCAGCGCATCGACCACGAGGCAGCTATGACCATGGAGGCCTGCGCCGCCATTGACGAGGTGCTGGATGCCACCATTTGCAAGAATCTGCTGCTGTGCAACCGACAGGCAACCGCCTTTTATCTTTTAATGATCCCCGGGGATAAGACTTTTAAAACCAGTGTGCTGTCAAAAAAGATCGGCTCTTCCCGGCTGTCCTTTGCCTCCGGGGAAGCCATGGAGCAGCTGCTGGATATCACCCCCGGCTCTGTCAGCGTGCTGGGTCTGATGAATGACACGGAAAACCGGGTGCAGCTGCTGATCGATGCGGATGTGCTGAAGGGAGAATATTTCGGCTGCCATCCCTGCATCAACACCTCTTCTCTGCGGCTGAAAATGGCGGACTTGATGGAGAAGATCCTGCTGGCTGTGCATCACGAGCCCATCATCGTGGAACTGGAAACCCCCGAAGTGTAACACTTCGGGGGCAATTTTTATCCCATCCACAAAAAATTCATGAAAATCGGCACCTGCTTTTCCCAGTCGGCTTCGCAGTGGTAGCCTTCCACCTGGCAGAACAGGGAAACTGCGGCACCGGAGGCTTCCGCCTGTTCGGCGATGCGTTTGTTCCAGCCGTAGGTCTTGCTGTGACGGTCCTCCTTGGTGGGGTCCTGGATGCCGTGGGCCTCGTGGGTACCCCAGGAAAGGTACAGCCGGGTGTCGGGGCTCATGGGGCAGCTGCGCATATCCTTCATCAGGGGCCGGATGCAGAAGCCCACAGCGCTGGACACGCAGGCGGCCTTGGAGAACCAGGAATTGTAATGGACCGCGGCGTACAGGGCCATAAGGCCGCCCATGCTGGAGCCGCCGATGGCGGTGCATTCCCGGAAGGGGATGGTCCGGTAGTCCCGGTCAATAACGGGCTTGATGTCGTTTAAGATCCACTGCATGGTGGCATCGCCCAGAGGTTCAAATTTGTCGAAATGGCTGCCCTTGGCGGCGGGGTAGGGGAGGTATTCGCTGAGCCGCTCCTGTCCATCGTGGCCGCATTCGATGCCCACGATGATCATTTCCTTGCTCCAGCCCTCCAGGAAAGGCTTCATGCCCCAGGATTTGCCATAGGTGGCATCTTTGTCGTCGTAGAGATTGTGACCGTCAAAGAAGTACATGACGGGGTAGTGTTCCGCAGAATTGTAGTAATTGTCCGGCAGCCAGATGTGCAGAGGGCGGTTGGCGCCGTTCTTCAGAGAGTAGGGGAAATCACGTTTGATGATCATAGCGGTTCCTCGTGCTTTCGTTAAATAACAGGGCCATTATACCGAAAAGGGGAGGGGTCTGCAATGGGGAGATTTTTCTTTGGATAGATTATACAAAAATGGAAGCAGAAAGTTGTGAGAACCGCAGAAAAATCAGAATTGGAAGCGTTTCCAGTTGAAAATTTCATGGGTTTGCGTTATATTGTAATTATCCAATGTTTGGAATCGTTTCCAAACGAGGAACAAAAGAGGCTTTCCGGCAAAATGCCGTGTGAGCACATATCCAAAAAATTAGGAGGAAAAAAGAATGAAAAAGCTGTTTGCTCTGCTGCTGGCTCTGGCTATGGTCCTGTCCCTGGCTGCCTGTGGCGCATCCGAATCTCCTGCTACTGAGGCTCCCAAGGCTGAGACCCCCGCTACCGAGGCTCCCGCTACTGAGGCTCCCGCTGCTGCAGGTTCCGTCTACTACCTGAACTTCAAGCCCGAGTTCGGCGATGCTCTGACTGAGCTGGCCGCTACCTACACCGCAAAGACCGGTGTTGAGGTTAAGGTCGTTACCGCCGCTTCCGGCGACTACTCCAACACCCTGAACGCCAACATCGACGATGTCACCATCTTCAACATTGGTAACATGGCTGGCCTGGCTGACTGGGACGAGTACGCTCTGGATCTGACCAACACCGCTATCGCTGCTGAGCTGACCACCAACGACTTCAACCTGTACAACGAGGCTGGCGAACTGAAGGCTATCGGCAACTGCTACGAGTCCTTTGGTATCATCGTCAACACCAAGCTGCTGGGCGATGCCGGCCACAAGCTGGAAGAGATCACCGACTTCGAGTCCCTGAAGGCTGTTGTTGAAGACATCCACGCCAACGCTGCTACCCTGGGCTTCGACGCTTTCACCACCTCCGGCCTGGCTCCCTCCTCTTCCTGGAGATTCTCCGGCCACGCTGCTACCCTGCCCCTGCACTACGAGGGCGTTAAGGGCCAGACCGCTACCATCACCGGCGAGAAGATGGACCTGTTCAAGAACCTGTGGGATCTGTACATCAACAACGCTGCTGCTGACCCCGCTTCCCTGTCCGGCGAGTCCGATGCCGCTGCCGAGTTCAAGGCTGGCAAGGCTGTCTTCTACCAGAACGGCACTTGGGAATACGCAGGCCTGATCGAAGCCGGCATGACCGACGATCAGCTGGCTATGATCCCCATGTACTGCGGCGCTGAAGGCGAAGAGAACGCTGCTCTGTGCTCCGGCACCGAGAACTGCTGGGCTATCAATGCTAAGGCTGACGAGGCTGACATCCAGGCTTCCATCGACTTCCTGGTATGGCTGGTTTCCGATCCCGAGGCTTCCGCTGTTTACGTGCAGCAGCTGGGCGCTGTCCCCTTCAAGAACTGCCCCGCTTCCACCAACAAGTTCGTTGCTGACGGCAACGCTATGCTGGCTGAGGGCAAGACCTCTATCTCCTGGGCATTCAACTACACTCCCAACGTTGACTCCTGGAGAGCTACCGTCGTTACCGCTCTGACTGCTTACTCCGCAGGCAACGGCTCCTGGGACGATGTCGTCTCCGCTTTCGTTGACGGCTGGGCATACGAGTACGAGGTCGTTAACGGCTAATCTCTGATTGTTCCAACAAAATAGGGGCGGGCGAAAGTCCGCCCCTTATTCCCCATTTTGAGCAGGGCGAAGGATTTTTACGGGAGTCTTTCGCCTTGCTCAGAAGCAAGAAAAGAAACAAGAAAAACCATGAGAAGAGAGGGAGATCAACTTGGCTAAGAGAAAAAAGGCTGAAATCAATCTGGTTCAGCGGCCGATCAAGAAGTGGGCACCTGTGTTCATTTTCCCCACGTTCGCTGCATTTGCCATTGGTTTCGTTTGGCCCTTTATTCAGGGTATTTACCTGTCCTTCTGCACTTTCAACACCCCCCGGGATGCAAAGTGGAGCGGTATCCAGAATTATATTAAGGTCTTTACGGACGCAGGCTTTTTTAATGCGTTCAAGAACACCGCCGCCTTTGCAATTGTGACCATCATTCTGATCAATGTGTTTGCCTTTATGATCGCCTACGCCTTGACCCAGAAGATGCGTGGCTCCAACCTGTTCCGTACCGTGTTCTTCATGCCCAACCTCATCGGCGGCGTGGTGCTGGGTTACATCTGGAGCATGATCTTTGAGTCCATTCTGGGCAGATTTGGCACTTATCTGACGGCCAACGGCACGCTGGGCTTCTGGGGCTTGGTCATTCTGGTCTCCTGGCAGCAGATTGGCTACATGATGATCATTTACATCGCAGGCCTGCAGGCTGTTCCCGAGGATATGCTGGAGGCTGCCAAGATCGACGGCGCATCCGGTTCTCAGACCCTGTTCCGGGTCATCATCCCCAATGTGCTGCCCTCTATTGCCACCTGTACCTTCCTAACGCTGACCAATGGCTTCAAACTCTTCGACCAGAACCTGGCCCTGACCGGCGGTCTGCCCAGCGTTATGCTGGATGGCGCAAAGGTCAACATCACGGAACTGCTGGCTCTGAACATTTACTCCACCTACAACATCAGCAAGAAGTATCACGGTGTTGCCCAGGCAAAGGCTGTCATCTTCTTCATTCTGGTGGCAATTCTGGCCGTGATCCAGCAGTACGCCACCCGTACTAAGGAGGATTGAGTATGAAAAAGACCAGTCAGTACACGACCCTCAGTAAGGTTATGACCGCCGTATTCACGGTTCTGGCTCTGGTATGGGTCATGCCCATTTTTGAGGTGGTCATCAACTCCATCAAGGCAGACGATGCCATTAAGCTGGATGCCTTTGCTCTGCCCAGCGCAGAAACCTTCGTCGGTTTTGCCAACTACATCAAGGGCATGACCTTCGGCAACTACCCCTTCCTGAAGTCCGCATTTTTCAGCCTGTTCATCACTGTGACCTCCGTGGCTCTGATTCTGCTGTTCTGCTCCATGTCTGCATGGTACATTGCCCGGGTAAAGAGCGTACTGTCCCAGGCGTTCTATTATCTGTGCCTGTTCTCCATGATCGTTCCTTTCCAGATGGTCATGTTTACCCTGACCTTCACTGCCAAGGATCTGGGTCTGAACACCCCCTGGACCATTCCCATCGTTTACCTGGGCTTTGGTGCCGGTCTTGCCATCTTCATGTTCCTGGGCTTTATTAAGGGATTGCCGCTGGAAATTGAGGAAGCTGCTGCCATCGACGGCTGCGGTCCTGTCCGCACGTTCTTTGATGTTGTTCTGCCCATGCTGAAGCCTACCCTGATCTCTGTGGGTATTCTGGAACTGATGTGGGTATGGAATGACTATCTGCTGCCCTATCTGGTTCTGGACCGTACCAGATTTATGACCATTCCCATCCATGTGCAGTATCTGAAGGGCAGCTACGGCGCTGTGGATCTGGGTGCTACCATGGCAGTTATCATGCTGTCCATCATTCCCATTATCATCGTATACCTGTTCTGCCAGAAGCAC
>JAZSHO010000091.1:0-18652 GCA_045533345.1 Faecousia sp.
AATACCCGGGCCTTCCGGGAAATGTCCGACGGGGAAAAGGATGCTTTCATCAAAGAGCATCCTGACTACGGAAAAATCATCTGCCGCTGCGAATCGGTCAGCGAGGGTGAGATTCGCGCCGCCATCCGCCGGAATCCTCCAAGTCGGAGGCCAAGCGGTCTTAGGAAGACAAGCAAGTTGTTCAACTCCTTGGCTCACAGAACGTCCTGGCTCCGATCTGACTTTTTCATCAAAGAGCATCCTGACTACGGAAAAATCATCTGCCGCTGCGAAACGGTCAGCGAGGGCGAGATTCGCGCGGCCATCCGCCGCAATCCCCCCGCTTTCGACATCGATTCTGTCAAGCGCAGGACCCGCAGCGGCATGGGCCGCTGTCAGGGTGGCTTCTGCGCTCCCTATGTGATGCGGCTTATTGCCGAGGAGCAGGGCATCAACATGGAAGACGTGACCAAATCCGGACCGGGCTCCAATCCCCTGACCGGCAGGCTGTAAAGGAGGGCGCGAATATGCTGAATCATGATATTGTGATCGTCGGCGGCGGTCCCGCCGGTATGGCGGCGGCAGTTGCTGCCTATGATGCAGGCGTTACCGATGTGGTGATTCTCGATAGAGAATCCGACATGGGCGGCATCCTCCGCCAGTGTATTCACGCAGGCTTCGGTCTGCACCGCCTGGGCCGGGAACTGACCGGTCCCGAATATGCAGACGTATTCAAACAGCAGGTACTGGAGCGCAGCATCAAGGTGTTCTATGAAACCACCGTCACCGCTGTTTCCCCTGGAAAAGTCGTCACCGCCCAGTCCAGAGAAGGTATCCTAAAGATTCAGGCCAGGGCCGTGATTCTGGCCATGGGCTGCCGGGAGCGGAGCCGCGGCGCACTGAACACACCCGGCACCCGTCCCGCCGGTGTCTTCAGCGCCGGTACCGCCCAGAAGTTTATCAACTGTGAGGGCTACATGGTTGGCAAAAAAGTGGTCATCCTCGGTTCCGGTGACATCGGCCTGATCATGGCCCGCCGCATGACGCTGGAAGGTGCCAAGGTAGAGGCTGTCTGCGAACTGCTTCCCTACTCCGGCGGTCTGACCCGTAACATTGTCCAGTGTCTGGAGGATTTCGACATTCCTCTGTATCTTTCCACCACCGTCTGTGAAGTCCACGGCAAGGGCCGTCTGGAAGGTGTCACCATCGCCCGGGTGGATGCACGGAGAAATCCCATCGAGGAAACGAAACGATATATTCCCTGCGATACATTGCTTCTCTCCGTTGGTCTGATTCCCGAAAACGAACTGACCCGTGCCGCCGGCATCCCCATGGATCCCATTACAAACGGTGCCATCGTGGACGAAAACTGCCAGACGAAAGTGCCCGGCATCTTCGCCTGCGGCAACGTGCTGCAGGTCCACGACCTGGTGGACTACGTTTCCGACGAGGCAGAGCGGGCAGGCCTGGGTGCTGCCAACTTCGTCAAGAACGGAGCAAAGGAAGCGGACTACATCCCCACCAAACCCGGCTACGGTGTCCGCTACATCCTGCCCCAACGGATTAATAAGAATGCAAATGAGGACGTTTCCCTGTTCCTCCGTGTGACCCAGCCTTTCGACAAGGTGAAATTCACCGTCAGGGCAGGAGAAACTGTCCTCGCTACCGCCAAGCGCTTAAAAGCCGCCCCCGGCGAGATGGAAAAGCTGACCATCAAGCAGGAGCTGCTGGCATCCATCACCGATGAGATCACCGTCAGTCTGGAGGAAGTATGATGAAACGAGAAATTACCTGTATCGTCTGTCCCCGTGGCTGCCGGATGACCGCCGACATTCAGGGAGAGACCGTCACCGTCACCGGCAACTTTTGCCCCCGGGGCGAAAAACATGCCATGGATGAGATCCTTCATCCAGTGCGCAGTCTGACCTCCATCGTCCGGGTCACCAACCGGAAAGATACCATGGTGTCCGTCAAGTCCGAAGCACCCGTACCCAAGGGCGAGATGTTCGCCATCATGGAGAAGATCCGCGCTGCTTCTGTAGAAGCGCCTGTAGCCATCGGTGACGTGATCATTGATGATGTCTGCGGTACCCGGATCGTGGCAACCAAGGAGATCCGCTGACGGAGAAGAACGGATCCTGCTGTCCCTGTTTGACATGGATTGCCCCCTGTATCCGGGAAATACATTGGAACTGCTGGCCACCTTGCGGGCTACAGGACGGCTTTGAACGGTATCTGCGGTTCGACGGTGACCCGGACAAGCCTCTGCACTGCCGGTTGCAGGGAAAACCATGGTTTCGTATAGCTGTTCCCCCACCATGGATTGTAGCCCCACAGGCTGCTATCAAAACTGGGGAGGCCTAATCTGTACTTCAAGTTTTCCATCGGATACGAGGAAGCTCAAGAGTATAGGAAAGCCAAGGGTCAGTATCTAAGACCCTCTCAGTGGGAAGATCTCACCTGCGAGGTCTTTATCTGAATAAGTTTTATCCCGGGTTACCAGAAATGGTAACCCGGGATTTTTTCGTTTTTGCGGCACATTCGACTGTTTATCCTCGGAGCGGTACAATCATGGTAGAAAACAAACAAAGGAGGCTTGGCCATGAATATCTCTTATATCCGCTCCGGGGACTACTTCATTCCAGATTTGAAGCTACCGGAAGAGACCCGTCCTATCGGCAGATGGGGCCGCATGCACCGGAACTATCTAAAAGAACAGGACACCCGAGAGAAGCAAAATTTTTGCAAGAGAATGTCGGATTGCCACAGATTATTGCTATTCTGTAAGGTACATATTCCGATTCACTGTCTAATCACAAAAAAGATATCCCCTTGTTACTTTATATCTCTCTTGTATTTTGTAGGTTCTGTTTATCCTTTAGCAGAAAACAGCTCGTGTATGCAATTTTATGAGAGCCGTAGTAATACTGTAAGCCGTTTGCCTTACAGATCTCCAGCACCACCATACCGTAGGCTTCCATCGAGGAAGTCATCTTGTCCGGAAAACGGCAGGGTTCGTCAGGGTAGGTGCATTGGGCACACTGGGTGCAGCAGCCGGCGCCGATAGCCAGGACGGGGATGCCCGCATCCCGCAGCGCTTCGTACATTTCGGAGAAATGCTCCTTATGTTCGGCTTCGATTTCCATCATGGCTTCAAAATCGTAGCTGTCTTCGATGTCACCGTAGGTCTGCACCAGAATGCCCCGGGTGCAGGCTTTCAGTCTTTCACCGCATTCTTCCAGGGTGCCGCAGCCGGGAGGGCAACTCCAGCGCTTGCCGTACTGACCGCAGGAATTGGCAGCGCACATATCCCGTACTTCCGTTTTCAGTTCGATGGTTGCGGGATTCAGGGCAGCCCAGGCGGAAAAGCCGACATCTCGCGCCATTTCACAGAGTTGTTCGTAAGTCATTCGTCTTCCTCCTCGCAAAATCCCAACGCATCAACAAAGCAATCCTGGAACTGAGGCAGACTTGCCAGTTCCAAAAATTCGGTATTCTTTGCCAATCTCTGGCTGTATACAAATTCTGCCCGATTCAGGGCACAGAGCTTGGCACCTTCGCCGGCAGCGTTGCCGATGGGTATGATCCGATTCTGGAGAATCGGGGGAATCATACCGATACGGCAGGCAGAAACGGGATTCATGTAATTGCCGAAGGCACCGGCCAGGTAAACCTTGCGGATATCCGCCACCTCCGCACCCAGTTTTTCCGCCAATAACTCAATCCCCGCCCGGATAGCTGCCTTGGCAAGCTGAACCTCTCGGATATCCTTTTGAGTCAATGTTACATTGTCACACAGTTCGTACTGCTTTCCCTCCAGCCGTCCGGATTCGTCGATGGTCTCTTGATCCAGCAACACAGCCACCAAATCCAGCAGACCGGAACCGCATAAGCCCTTTGCAGGCGCGTCGCTGATGGTATGGTATTGGATTTTTCCGTTCTCCACCCAAACATGGTCCACCGCGCCTTCTGCTCCACGCATACCGCAGGATATTTTCGCACCCTCGAAAGCAGGGCCGGCAGCAGTGGAGCAGGCGATCCTGCGATTGTTGTTGCCCAGTACCATTTCACCGTTGGTGCCGATGTCGATCAATAATGTCAGTTCTTCCTGCCGGTCGAACCGGGTTGCGACCATACAGCCCACCGTATCGCCGCCCACAAATCCAGCAATATTGGGTAGAATTCGGATACCGTTTTGCTCTATTGCTTCGGAAACACCCGGCATATAGGGAGGTGTCACCAGGGGTTTGGGGTCAATATCCAGCAGTAGGTGGTGCATAGCGGTATTGCCCACAATGGCAGATACGGTGATCTGGTCGAGAGAAATACCAACCTTTTCAGCAACCTCTTCTGTTAGCTTCCCCATAGCCTCCCGGATGCAGGAGGACAAAGCATCGTTGTTTTCGTTCAGAGCATACTGAATGCGGGAAATTACGTCAGCCCCATGCTGACTTTGGGGATTCATGGTACTACCTTGGGCCAACAGGGTGCCGCTGCAGCCGTCCAGCAGATAGGCCACTACGGTGGTGGTGCCGATATCGAAGGCCAAAACATATTCGTTTTCGCCGTCGGGCTGGGTGGTCACGGATATGCCGGTTGTCAGGATCCGTATATTCTCTTCTTCCTCGGTCTGGACGGTCATATCCCTGTCCACGAGAGTCTGGCAGGCCAGTACTTCTGCACCTTCCAGCAGTACCCGGCACTTGCCGCAGGTTCCTTTGCCGCCGCAGGGCGCATCCGGACGCAGTCCTGCCAGGATCTGTGTCTGAAGCACCGTAGTACCGGCAGGAACAGTTACGCTCCGGTCATTCGGCAAAAATGTTACGGTGTATTGCATCATAAAGAACCTCCGGCGAATGGTGGATAGGGGCCGATGTTACCATCGGCCCCTCGATCATTACATATCAATTAGCCAACCAGTTCCTTTGCCTTTTTGGCGGCGGTGGCGGCATCGGGAGTATAGGCATCCGCACCAACCTTGTCGGCAAACTCCTGGGTAATGGGAGCACCGCCTACCATTACCTTGTAGGATTTTCCGGTAGCCTTCAGCGCAGCAACGGTAGCCTCCAGAGCAGGCATCGTGGTAGTCAGCAAGGCAGAGCAAGCCACAATCACAACGCCATCTTCCTCAGCCGCAGCCACGAACTTCTCAGCAGGAACATCAACGCCCAGGTCAACAACCTCGAAGCCAGCGGATTCGATCATCATGGCAACCAGATTCTTGCCGATGTCGTGCAGGTCACCTGCGACGGTGCCGATAACGACCTTACCCAGAGCGCCGGCAGCGCCGGATGCCAGATGAGGCTTCAGAACCTCGACGCCCTTCTTCATGGCCTTGGCCGCGATCAGCATTTCGGGAACGAAAATCTCACCGTTCTTGAACTTTTCGCCCACTACATCCATAGCGTCAATCATCTTTCCCAGAATCTCACCTGCGTCAAAACCGGCATCCAGAGCTTCCTGAACAGCGGCGGGGGTCAGCTTAGCCTTACCACGGGAAACCAGATCATAAACTTTTTCGATAGCCATTTGTGTATTCTCCTTAGTTAAGTATTTTAGTTTTTAACAGGTCCGAACAAACCTTCACGATATGCGCCAATGTATTCCATGCAGTAGTCATCCAGGCCCAACAGCGCCTCGGTAGCGAAGATGACACCCATCATATCCCGGTTGGTGGGATCCAGGACGGCGGAGTCCAGGCCGGCGTTCATAGCCAGAACGGTGAAGCCCAGGTTGATCATCTTACGAACGGGCAGGTTGAAGGAAATGTTTGAAACAGCAGCAGTGATGTGAATGCTGGGATACTTTTCTCGGACAGTGGAAATCACTTCGATATTGGTTTCAATACCGTTCTCAGAGGTACAGAGCATCTCCACCAAAGGATCGATATGGATCCGACTGGGAGAAATCCCGTACTCCTTCGCTTTTGCCATGATCTTGTCGAAGACCTTCAGCCGGTCAGCGGCATTCTTGGGAATGCCGGTGTCGTCACTCAGCAGCGCGATCACCTGCCAGCCCTTGTTCTCCGCCAGAATGGGGAAAATCTTATCGATCTTGTTGCCTTCACCGGACACGGAGTTGATCAGGCCGGGGCGCTTGCAGAACTTCCAGGCCTCCGCCAGAACATCGGCAGAGGGGCTGTCCACGGCAATGGGCAGATCTGAAACCTCCTGGATGCACTCGATCATCCATTTCAGAGTTTCCACTTCCACTTCTTCAGGGACAGAAGCGCAGCAATCGATAAACGTTGCACCGGCCTCTTCCTGTGCGATGGCTCTGGCCTTGATGAAAGCTGCGTCCCGTTCAGCGATGGCCTTGGCAACTGCTGGAATGGAGCCATTAATCTTTTCGCCAATAATAATCATAGGAATTATTCCTCCTGAAGATCCCGGAAATCAACCGAACATGATCTGGATGGGGCAGCGGGCTGCTTCCAGTTCTTCCTGAGTCCAGCCATAGGTACGGGTGTTATACTCGTCGATGGCCTTGGTCAGAGAAACATAGGTGCCGGGGAAGGTAGAACCGGGGCCACCCTGAACAATGCAGGGGATGAAGTACTTGTTTCCGCAGCGCTCAATAGCGGTTTCAGCAGCCTTTGCGCAGTCAGCATCCGTCCAGCCAGGGAAGTCAACCTGCTTGTTATCGATTTCACCCATGAAGGCCATCTTGCCGCCGTACTGCTTGATCAGTTCGGGGTTGTTGTTGGACTTCAGGCAGCCCTGAAACACATCAATACCCATTTCGATCATAGTGGGCATCAGGTTTGCGCAGTAGGAGTCTGCATGGTGAATGACAAATTCACAGCCATGGGACTTATAGTAGCCATAGATTCTCTGATAGGGTTCCAGGAAGAATTCCTTAAACATTTCAGGGCTCAGGAAGGAATTCAGTTCGCTGCCCCAGTCATCATGATGGAAAACAGCATCGGGATGCAGGTTTTCACAGACACCCTTGGCTAGTTCCACTTCCCAGTCGGCCAATGCATCAATCAGTTCGTGCATCTCATCCGGATACTCATAGAAGGCCATCAGTGCTTCTTCCATGCTCATAAGATGATGGCAGCGTTCAAACAGACCGCCAACAACCAGAACTGCCTTATAAGCCTTGGTCCCATCAACTGCGTCATACATACCCTTGCAGATCGCCCACTGTTCCGGTGTGAACTCCAGAGAGGGGAACTTCACATACTCACGCCAGTTTTCAATATCCTTCAGGACGATCTTATCGGGGGTGTGAACGGGGAACTGCCCGGGAACATTAGCCGGCCAGGAATTGGTGACACCCCAGGCGTCCACAACATCGGGGCCGCCCTTCACAGCCCGGGGACCACCAAACATCATGAACGGATGCAGCAGCAGCTGTACCGCCTCGTACTGGTTGCTGATACGGTCAGGGTTTCCACCACGAACAACCTCGCGGAAATTTTCTTTTGCAGTCAGCATAAGGTTTCCTCCGTAAATATAGAAATAAATGTCCGATTCATTCTACAAATAATAATTCCAACAAAGGCGAAGAATTTGCAGAATATCCTATGTAAGACCATATCATCATACAGTTCTTTTGTCAATTAGTCACAAACGACATGGTATTTTTTCAAAAACACTATGTACATTTTACAAATAATTTGTATTTTTTCAAAAAGGAAAAGCAGATTAATGGTAGCAGCAGGGATGCTGGATGTGATATAAGGAGAACATGGATTGTTATGCTTAGCTGCACATTCTAAAGGAGGTTGTACCATGCAAATCAAATACCCCCATCTTTGTTCTCCCATCACCATAGGAAATGTGACTTTCCGCAACAGAATGTTCGCTGCACCAGTAGGAGGTACTGATATTACCGCGGACTGCTGCGTAGGCCCCCGCACTCCAGCTTTTTATGAAATGAAAGCAAAGGGTGGCGCCGCTGCGGTGACAGCCAGTGAGCTTGTGGTACACCCCGAAACAGATGCCTCTCATATGTTCCACCTGAACTTAACAACACCCGGCAATCTGGCCAGCTGGACCTGGGTAGCCGATTCCATTATGCGTCACGGCGCTGTGCCCAGTGTAGAGCTGAGCCACTCCGGTCAGTATGCCGGTACTTATCTGGTAGATAAGAATAAAAAGCAAGGCCTGAGTCAGTACGGTCCCAGTAACTGGATCCGTCCCGATGGCATTCCCGTAAAGGCCCTGACCAAAGAGCAGATTACCAGCATCGTAAAGGCCTACGGGGAAACCGCAGCCCTTGCAAAAAGAGTTGGCTTCCAGATGGTCATGGTTCACGGCGGCCACGGCTGGCTGATCAACCAGTTTCTCTCCCCTGCCTTCAACCACCGCACCGACGAATACGGCGGCAACTTTGAAAACCGCATGCGTTTCTGCCGGGAAGTGCTCCAGTCCGTCCGGAATGCCGTTGGCCCTGGTTTCCCCATCGAGTTCCGGATGAGCGGCAGTGAACTGTTTGAAGGAGGCTATACGCTGGAAGACGGTGTCGAAATTGCCAAGGCTGTGGAAGATCTAGTCAGCCTGATCCATGTTTCTGCCGGTTCTTATCAGTTTGGATTCTTCACCACCCATCCTTCCATGTTTTCCAATCATGGCTGCAATGTTTATCTGGCCGCTGAAATCAAAAAACACGTGAAGATTCCTGTGGCTACCATTGGCGCTCTAAACGACCCCGCTCAGATGGAAGAGATCGTTGCCTCCGGCAAAGCCGATGTGGTGGAAATGACCCGGGCATTGCTGGCTGACGCAGAACTGCCCAATAAGGTGCTTGCCGGCAAGGAGGATGAGATCGTCCACTGCCTGCGCTGCTTCACCTGTATGGCGGAGCGGCCCACCACCGGAACCCGCCGCTGTACGGTCAATCCTCTGATTGGCCGTGAGTGCGAGGGGATGTCCATTTCTGCTGCACCCAAGGCAAAGAAGGTCCTGGTGGTTGGCGGCGGTGTAGCCGGCATGAAAGCTGCCATCACCGCAGCAGAGCGCGGCCACAGTGTCATTCTGTGTGAAAAGACCGATGCCCTGGGCGGTATTCTGAAGAGTGAGCAAGCCATTCCCTTCAAGTATGAGATGTACATGCTGAGCCTGTCTTTGACCAAGCAGATGCAGACACAAGGTGTGGACATCCGTTTGAACACCCCTGTCACTCCCGAACTGGTAGCCGAGATTGCTCCCGATGCCATGATTCTGGCCGTGGGCTCCAACCCCATTGTGCCTTCTCTGCCTGGCATGGAGGGGGACAATGTGATCGTCGTCAACGATTATTATCTCAAGAAGGACCAGGTCGGTGATACGGTTGCGGTACTGGGCGGCGGTCTTGCCGGCTGCGAGTGCGCCGTACATCTTGGCATGGAGGGCAAAGCAGTTCATCTGGTGGAGATGCGAGACACTCTGGCTCCGGACTGTAATATCCGCCACCGTCCCATCCTGATGCAGCAGGTAGAAAAATACACCACCGCGCATACCGGTCTGCAGGGTCTGCAGGTCACGGAAGACGGACTGATTTGCCGTAATGCCGCAGGTGAAGAAGTACTGATCCCCGGCAAGACCGTTGTCTGCGCAGTGGGTCAGCGGGCGAACCGTGCAGTTGTGGAGCAGTTGCGTTACAGCGCTCCCTGGGTCCGGGAGATCGGTGATTGCGCCCGGGTATCCAACATTACCAACGCAATCTATCAGGGTTATCACGCAGCATTGGATATCTAAACGGAAGGAGCGGCACTTTATGGGATACATCATTCATAATCTGGATGCACAGACCTGGCTGATTGAAGAAGAGGCTCAGTGTAATGTGTACATGTATTTGCTCGCAGGCAGTGAGAAGGCACTGCTGATCGATACCGGTTACGGAACCATCCCCCTGGGTGAAATTGTCAGTTCTCTGACATCTCTTCCAGTGACTGTTCTGTGTACCCACGGTCATTTCGATCACATCGGCGGTCTCGGTTTTTTCTCTACCGCCCTGATGCACCGCGCTGACCGCGATCTTTACCTCCAGCATCGGCAGGAAGTCCGAAAAATTGCTCCTGATTGTATCGCGCCGGATGCCGTCGATGAGCTGAAGTGGTTTGAAGGCGAAATGACACTGGATTTAGGCGGACGCACGCTGGAAATTTTCCCAGTTCCCGGCCATACCAAAGGCTGCGTGGCCATTCTGGACATGGAACGCCGACAAATTTTTACCGGCGACACCTGCTGCAAGGCTGCAGTTCTGCTGAATTTCGATCATTCCGCGGATGTGGCCACCTTCCGCAATTCCATTGTCGCCATTCTGGACAAACAGCCCCGGTATGACACCACCTGGCCTTCACACCATGCAAAGCCCGTTGGTGCAGAAATCCCCCTTCAGTTTTTGGAGGCCACCAACCTGATTCTGGAGGGCAAGGCAGACATAAACGAGATTCCCCACCCCTTTGGCAAAGCCAAAATGTTTGCACACAAAGACATCTGCGTTATGTACTGAAAAAGTCCGGAGGAAATTCCTCCGGACTTTTTTATATGCGGATTCCGTTTTCATCAAAGTAGTGGAACCGTTCCCGGTCACATTGGACCCGCACCGACTGTCCGCGACGGAAGGCAAACGGCGTATCAGTGACAGCCACAAACTGTTGATCCTGATACTTTAGATGCAGTACCGTTTCACTTCCCAACTGTTCCGTATATTCCACAGTTGTTTCCGCTCCTTCACCAAGTGTCACATGCACAGGCCTCAGTCCAACATATCTGGTTCCGGCAGGGACCTCAGACCGACTGCCCAGCAGTTCCACACGCCCGGGCACCATTTCTTCCACCGGGAAAATGTTCATCTGGGGTGTTCCCAGCGCCAGAGCGCAGTCAATATCCGCCGGACGGTTATAAATCTCTGCCGGGGTTCCGTCCTGCAGAATAATACCGTCCCGCATCACCAGAATCCGCTGACCCAGCAGAATGGCTTCCTGCTGGTCGTGGGTCACATAGATGAATGTAGTACCTAGTGCGGCGTGAATCTTTTTCACCAGCTGCCGCAGAGATGCCCGAAGCTGTGCATCCAGATTGCTGAAGGGTTCATCCATCAGGAAAACTTTTGGTTTACGCACCAGTGCCCGTGCAATGGCCACCCGCTGAAGCTGACCGCCGGAAAGCTGGGACGGAAGCCGGTCCATACATTCCGAGATTCCCAACAGTTCTGCCATTTCCAGTACGGTCTTGTTCAGCTGTTCTCTGGGCATATGTTGAGTCCTAAGGGTAAAGGCAATATTGTCAAACACCGACAGATGGGGATACAGGGAATAATTCTGGAATACCATCGCAACATCCCGTTCCTCCGGGGGGATACAGGTCATATTCTGACCGTCAAAATACACTTCACCCAGAGTCGGAGCCTCCAAGCCTGCGATGATCCGAAGCAATGTGGTCTTACCACAGCCGGAAGGCCCCAGCAGCACCACAAACTCGCCATCTTCCATGACGGCATTGATGTGCTGCAGCACCACGACACCCTCATTGGTGGTGTATGGCATAGCCCGCTGCTTTTCCAGCAATTCCTTCTTCTTTTTGCGGTTCAGTACACCTTTCACTTCCGTATAGGGAAAAATTTTCAGGATCTCTTTCAGTTCGATTGTACCCATCATTTTCCTCCCAGCAGCTTATCCATTTCCATCGGAGAAACATCCTCGATCGTTTCTGTCGTATCGTTCTGTTCAGGTGTTTCCGCATCCTCCAGACCCGCGTCTTTAATATAATCCTTCATCACCTTTTCCATACCGCCCCGGATCAGATCGGTATACAGCGCAGGCATAACCAGAAGCAACAGCGGGAAGAAATCCACACTCCAGAAGGCAAGGCCCAGCAACACCGTAAACCATGCGGAACGGAATTGATTCTTCATGGCAAAATACATGGAAAGCCGCAGAACCACAGAGATACCGCCCTCAAAGCGAGACAGTGTTGGCGCAGCATAGAGCACTGTAGTCAGAAAGATAAAACCGATGAGCACACCGGCAGCCATATAGACCGTGCCAAACATATCGGCATCCCAGATTTGCAGGCCGGTATAGATACCAAACACCACCAGTCCGCCAACCAGTTCCATTATAACCGATAGAGCCACGCCAGGCTTCAGCGCATCCTTGAAAGCGCGAAAGAAATCCCTGGTAACACCGTTTCCGTTGCCAAAAATCACCTTGTTCACCGTGTGGTACAGTGCTGCACAGGCAGGCAGAACCGTCACCACCGGAATGCAGCACAAAATCCAGTAAAGACTGACGATGATCATGTTGGCCACCTTTACCATGAATACGATGACGGGGTTATTATAGTTGAACAGGCCCATGCCCAACCTCCAAATAAAGAATTACAGAGGAGTATCCTCGATTTTGGTGTAGCTTCCGGCAGGAAGCACCACCGGAGTCCAGGCAGTGCGGATGGTCACATCCACCGCGCTGGGGTTGTAGATTACAGAACCGTCGCAGGAGTATTCCAAGCGACGGTAAGCATTGACATACTCAATAATCTCACCGTTGGTAGCATACCACACCGTATCCTCATGACCGCTGATATGCTGCAGGAACGATTCCATCTTGTCCCAGTTCTGACGGCCGTCAAATTCATAAGCATGACCCCAGACATAGAACAGCATTGGTCCAAAGGCAAAGCCGTTCAGGAACTTGTCCGCCAGTTCCACCAGTTTTTCATCGTCATGATGGCAGGTGGGATTCCAAATCAGGAAATTCTCCGGGATCTTAAAGTCATGGGTAGGAATCACCGTCCGGGCACCCTGATACCCCGCAAGGCGCAGAATATCGATCACATCGTCGTTGTAAGTACCAAAGGGGTAGGCAAACATTTTCAGAGGCTTGCCGGTGATTTCTTCCAGCTTCCGCTTATCCTCGCAGACCTCATACATGGCAAGGGGCGTGCCGATGGTATCCAGGGCGGAATGATACAGACCGTGACCTGCAACCTCCTGGCCATCATAAACTCCCGCCACTTCCTCGATCTCCAACCGGGACACATCGGTTTCCGGCAGGCCGGGGATTCGGGCAATTTCCTTATGGCCCAGAACGCCATAGCCAATATTAAAGGTGCCTTTTACATTGTACTTCCGGAACAGTTCCACCAAACGGCGGTCCTGGCGGACACCATCGTCATAACTCAAAGTAAAAGCCTTGCTCTTTCCGCCGGGGAACAGCAGGGTATCAAACCGTTTTCCCATAATAACCTCCTATAATGTGTATAGGGCATAATCCCAATGGGATCATGCCCTATTATACTGCCTTATCTCTTATTTGACAAGTTCCGCAACGATAGGGTCGCCGGGAATCTTCCAGGGAGAATTGTTGGATGCATCGATTTCAATCTTATCACCCACAAACTTCAGCACAAAGGTATCCTCCAGGCAGGTTTCTACCCAGCGGCAGTGCATCTGGAAGGTATCGGAAGCAGTCCACAGGCCGTCACACAGATACAGCTGATGCATATCCTCCGGCTTGCCGATCAGGTTGGTGAATCGGGTGCCGCCAGTGCTGATGCGAATGCTTTCCTTACGGCCGCCCTCGGTTTCGATATGCCAGACACAGCCGTAGCAGTCAAAGTCTAGGGTAAAAGCCGCGATATTGTCGGGCTGCTCGCCGGACATAAAGTTACCGGCAAAGGGGGTGAACTTTCCGGACACCAGTTTGTAGCAATTGCCGGAAATCTTGTCCGTCAGAGGGCTGTAAGGCTGGCAGGCAGGATTGCCAATGTTCAGCCGTTTCAGCTTCCGCTGCAATGCCGCGAAGGCTTCCTCATTTTCGGGAAGTGCTTCGGGAGCAGTCACCTTATTCACAAACTCCCAGGTAATATCCAGGGTCTGCTGTGCCCAATGGGCACCAGACGCGGTTTCGGTGATACCAATCATCATATCCTGCTTGGGCAGGACGATGGTGAACTGGCCCATAGCGCCGTCAGCACGGTAAGAACCCTCGGGCTTGCACATCCAGATCTGGAAGCCGTAGCCCAGGAAATTGTCCTTGGCAGGGGGATTGACCTTTTCCTCGGAGGCGGAATCATTCTGCTTGGAAACCGCCAGCTTCACATAGTCCTCCGCCAGAATCCGCTCACCTTCCCAGACACCGCCGTCAGCATACAGCTTCATCAGGCGGAAATTGTCCTCGGTGGTGGCAAACAGACCGCCGCCGCCCACCTCCATGCCGTCGGGCATACACATCCAGCGCAGATTCTCGGGGTCGATGCCGATCTTGTTGAACAGCCGGGGGGTCAGGTAATCGTGCAGACCCAGACCGGTCTTTTTCCGGACGATGGCGCCCAGCAGGGTGGAACCGGTGGAGTTGTACATATAGGTGGTGCCGGGCTTGTGAACCACGGGAGTATGGAGGAACTGGCGGATCCAGTCCTCACTGGGCCAGGGCATGGTATCCATACCGCAGCCCATGCACAGCACATCCCGTACGGTCAGCAGCTTCAGATTTTCGCTGGGCTCCGCAGGTGCATCCTCGGGGAAGATGTCGATGATCCGCTCGTCCAGCTTTACAAGGCCCTCGGTATAGGCAATGCCCACAGCGGTGGCCGCATAGGTCTTGGTATGGCTCTGGAGGCCATGGCGCAGATTGGGGCCAAAGGGCGCCCACCAGCCCTGGGTGCAGAGCTTGCCGTGGCGCATGATCATCAGACCATGCATTTCCGTCTGGCTCTGCTCCAGCGCTTCGATATAGCTCAGAATATCCTCACTGCGGATGCCCACCGCTTCGGGAGCAGCTGTTTCAAAAGGTTTCCGGTAGTCCATCGCGATCCTCCTTTAGCCCTTGACGCCGCCGACCACCATGCCCTTGATCAGCTCACCCTGAATGAAGGGATAGACCATCAGGATGGGCAGAATGGCAATGATGGCAATGGCCATACGGGCGCTTTCCGTAGGCAGGGCGCGCATGGCAAGCATGGCTGCCTCGCCTGCCAGATCGGTGGTTTTCAGCATCTGGATGGAGTCCATCAGCTTCTTCAGATACACCTGAATGGTGTACAGCTTGGGGTCGGAAATGTAGTAAAGACCGTTGGTCCAGTTGTTCCAGTAACCCAGAGCAGCAAACAGGCCGATGGTGGTCATGACCGGCTTGGACAGGGGAACCATGATGCCGGTGTAGATCTTCATGTCGTTGGCACCGTCAATTCTGGCGGCTTCAATGATGGCGTAGGGAATGTTGGCGTTGTAGTAATTGCGGACCAACAGAACGTTCATGCCGCCCATCAGCGTACCGGGCAGCAGGTAAGCCCAGATGGAGTCCTTGATGCCGAAAACGCGGGTCCAGATGATGTAGCTGGAGGTCAGACCACCGTTGAACAGCAAAGAGAAGAACAGGACGAATGCAAAGACATTTCTGAGCTTAAAATCCTTACGGCTCAGAGGATAAGCAAACAGAGAAGTCAGCACCAGATTGGTGGCAGTACCTACCACGGTGACAAAGATAGTCAGACCGTAAGCCCGGAGAATGGTCGCCCGCTTGATCCACAGATAGCTGTAGGCAGACATAGAGAACTCCTGGGGCCAGAACTTATAGCCCTTGACCAGTGCAGCCTCGGAGGAGAAGGACACGGAAATCATCAGAAGGAAGGGAACCACGCAAAAAACAGCCAGAATGGTCATTATGACCAGCGCAGTATAATGAAATCCCTTTTCGTCCCGGATTGTAGGAGCCTTTGCAACAGTTGTTTTTTTCATTTGTCCCACCTCCTTAGAACAGAGCGCTGTCAGGATCCACAACCCTGACCATCAGATTGGATGCCAACACCAGCAGGAAACCGATAATTGCCTGGAACACGCTGGCAGCAGAGGACATGCTGATGTTGTTCAGCTCCAGCAGAGAACGGTAAACATAAGTATCGATGGTCTGAGTGGTGGAGTACAACAGACCGCTGCCCAGAGGAACCTGATAGAACAGACCGAAATCGGAGTTGAAAATACGGCCGACAGCCATCAAGGTCATGAGGATGATCATGGGCTTGAGCATGGGCAGGGTGATATGGCGGATCTGGGCCCACTTGTTGGCACCATCCAGCCGGGCAGACTCGTACAGGCTCTTGTCAATGCCGCCGATGCTTGCCATATAGACGATGGAGCTCTGACCTGCATTCTGCCACAGATGGACAATGGTCAGAATGATGGGCCAGTATTTTGCGGTGGCGTACCAGTTGACCGGCTTATCATGGAACACAGTGGTATTCAGGTAGCCGTAGGACACGCTCAAAAATGCGTATACGATGAACGACAGCAAAACCGCAGAAACCATGGAGGGGAAGCAGATGACAGGCTGGATCACCTTGGCTGCCTTCCGGGAGGAAATTTCTGCCATGCAGATGGCGATGAACACTGCGATGATCAGATCGATCACGATCCATACCAGGTTATAGCAGACAGTGTTCCGGATCATCATCCAAGCATCCTTGGTTTTGAACAGGAATTCAAAGTTGTCCAAACCTACCCAGGGGCTCTTGAAAATACCCAATGCAAAATTGACCTTCTTGAAGGCGATCAGAATACCAAACATCGGGAGGTAGTTATTGGCGAACAGGTAAATCAGGCCCGGAAGCATCATAAGATAAAGCGGCATATTCCGCTTCCAGTCCTCACGCTTCTGCATTTTCTTGCGCTGCGCCAGAATATCATCATATTCCGAAACAGCGGTGGTTCCACGCTGAGGCATAATATCACTCCTTATCATGTATATACAGTAATCATATCCCGATTTGAAACTTTCGACATTAAAAAAAGTACAACGGAATTCTCATTTTCTAATCTGCTGTTGGAATCAGCAGCTGCTGCACAAAGGTTACTGCCGCCTCCAGATTTTCTGCGTTTGCCGCCACACCGACAACCACGTCCGTGTGGTAATAGCCCGCTTTGTGAAGTGCGGAGCCTGCCTCCAGCACGATGCCGCCCAGAACTGACCGGCCTTCACTGTTTTCGTACCAGTAAGGCCGGCAACCGGCAGCTTGGTACAGCTCCGGCTCCAGAAACAGTGACAAATCCACGAAAGCATCCTGCACCGCGTAGCGGTCAAAGGCATCCTGATCCGCTGCAAATACATCCAGACCGCTGATACCGAACAGAGCTGCCAGAACCTGAATGGTCTGTCCGTCGGTTTCCTGAAAGTCATCCCGTCCCAGCGTCAGGTCTGCGGTGATATCAATGGTCTTCCCCTCCATATCCACGCCGCCCCGGGTCAGCAGCGCATCCAGCTGCTCCGGATTTGTCTGAACCACGCTGACATCAGAGTTTACAAACACGGCATACATAGCAACGTCGCGCTTTCCCGCCCAGGTCAAAACGGCCAAAAGTCCCAGCACCAGAGCGGCAGACACCCCAATAATCGGGATCTTGTAATAATCCCATATAAAAAGGATCTTGTTTTCCTTGCTTAAAGAGGCATAGACCTCCCTATCTGCCTTTAATCTGTCCCTGAATTTCATACATTTTCTCCGTTGGTGATTTCAAGATTGCGCCAGTCTATGGGGCTCATGCCGGTATACTTGCGGAAAACCGTAGGAAAATAGGAGATATTTTCATATCCGGAAAGGCCCGCCACTTCGCTGACGGATAAATTTGTGGTCAGCAGCAGCCGCTTGGCTTCTTCAATGCGGATTTGATTGATGTATTCCCGCAGATTCATACCTTTTTTGTTGCGGAACTGTTTGGAAAGATAGTTGGGTGTGATGTAAGCGATGGCCGCCACATCCTCCCGGTTGATGTTCTCCCGGAAATGGTCCTGGATATAGGCCTCCACCCGGGCGATGATATCATCGGAATCCGCCAGTTCCTTCAGTCTGCCATCCACGTTTTCATACAGCGCCATCGCATAGCGACACATATCCTCCGCAGACCGAATCGCCGTTCTTTCCAAAGCTGTTACCTTGCTGTCGGAAAAAACTGCGCTTTCCGGGATACCGTTATCCCGGACACAGGTGGAAAATGCGTGGATCAGCTCACGCCGGAGATGATCCATCACCTGCCGGGTATAGTCTTTCGATGCTGCCAGCCGGTCCGTCACCGACCGGATATACTCCTGAAATCCCACCGCATCATGCTTTTTCAAGTACCAGTGGATCCAGGAAATATCCAGGAAACTCGGTGCGGATCTGCTCTCCTCCTCCGCATCCTGAATCCGGAAGATCTTTCCTGCATAGAGGCGGATCTTGCGCATGCGCGTGTGCATTTGAGATTTCATCGCGCTGGCTTCGTAAAGAGGAAACGGCGTGCTGATCAGAAACACAGGGCTCAGTGACGTGTGGTTTTCGCACAGCGACATTAGCCATCTGCACCGTTCTTCCAAAACGGCACCGGAGCAGACACTTTCGGGCACAAAGCAGGTGCACCAAAGGAACCGCTCATCCGCGTGGATCAGGGTATAGGCAGAACCGATATACCCCGCCAGGGTTTCATCATGGAGCCGTCCGATGGTGTACATCAGCAGTTCCTGACTCCAGATCTCCCGGATGGCATCGGTCATATCCGAGCAGGAAACCACCATATGCCAGGGCTCCCCTGCCTTGAAGTGGATACCGTTTCGCTGGAGCAGCGCATCGATGGTCCGCCGGTCAGATCCATACATGCCGTCGCTGATCTGCCGGAGCACGCTGTTGAGCACAGAATCCTGCTGGGCCTGGGTGCTGTTTCTTCTGCGCCGGACTCCCACTGGCACGCGCCGCAGAGCCATACGGACATC
>JAZSHO010000170.1:0-2796 GCA_045533345.1 Faecousia sp.
GCAGCTGACGCCACTGCCAAATGGGAAGTTGGAAGATCCACAGATATACTTATGTTCCCGACGGATGGCTTCATACTTTTCTTTGATAATACGCTTGGCAGACTTTTGTTCCGGCCCTGCGTAATTCAGTTCTGCCTGTCGCAGTTCCTCAACCATTCTCTGCTCGATAACTTCGGACTGTTCATCAAACTGCTTGCGAAGCATCTGCAGGTCCATCACAGCTTGTTTGTTTAGAACAATCACACGCTCACCAGACTCGGTCTTGGGTGTCTGGGTAATTTTCTCACCGTCCACATAGACCATATTCTTATCAACCAGAATGGTTTTGCTGTAATCATCGTAGTCCGCCCAGGTCAGGGCCAAAGCTTCGCCCACACGCAATCCGGTATGGAGAATGAACAGCAGCTTGTAGCCACCAGTGTGATACAGTAATTCCTTACCGGCATATTTGGTATATTTCTTGGGAACATAGGTTCTCTTGCATTCTTCTTCATATGCCCGGATTTCGTCATCCCGCATCCAGTTGCTTTTTGCCAGACGATCCGCATCTTGATTTTTTCCGTTGGGTATGGTAATGTCAAGCACAGGAACCATATCCAGATAATGCTTGGCCGCTGCCATCTTCAGCATACTGCCAATCACGATTTTGGACTTCTCCATGACGCTCTTGGAGTATCCCTCTTTGCCTAGATCAAAGACCAACTGCTGAACCAGATCGCTGTCAATATCCCGGAGCATTACATGGCCGAGTTTGTCACAGACACGACCGACATTCAGTTCCAATGTCTTATATGCGGTGGGTTTCATATTCTCCTTGGCTTTTTCCTGAAGAAAAATCTCGGAGAATGCCCGCAAAGAAACACCGGTTTCCAGAAGCGTCTTCAGCTTATTGGCATCTGCATTCACTTCACGGAGGAATGCCTTGGCTTCTTTTTCTGTTTTGAAGAACCGGGATTTCTGCTTTCCGGCACTGTCTACCACGGATGCCCGCCAGGGAGACTTTCTTCCCGGCACATGGGTGATCTGTCCGCTTCCTTTCTTTCTGCGGTCCATAGCATCGCCTCCTTGACCTTTATAGGCACATTTTACTGCATTCACTGTACAATAAACAGGACTGAATATCAAGAATTTAGTCATGCTATTGTCACGCTATTCAGCAGGAAAACCCTCTAAAACGCTTGAAAATTCTCGAAGTTCACCACTTGGAGAAAACGGAAAAACCGTTGCAAATACGGCGCTTTTTACGATTCGGTGAATATAAAGTAAAACACGCTTTTATGTTTCCCAAGCCGTGAAGGCGGGTTCGACTCCCGTATCCTGCTCCAATAAGAAGAGCCACCCAAAAGGGTGGCTCTTCTTATTGGAAATGGCGAGGAAGTCGAACCCATTTAAATGCAGATGTCCGGTGGACATCTGCCGGTTCCCGGCTCGACGGGAACCGCTCTTTAATGTATTCGACGACCGTATCCTGCGTCTGAAAAGCACTCCACAAATTTTTCCGGATCATTCGCTTTTCGTTGCTTTCTTTGCGGTTTTTTTCTGCTTTCCATGGGCAAACACGACGATGAACGTAATCAAGGCAGCTGCGCCGATTGCGGCAATCAGCCAGAAGGGAACGCTCTGCTATCCACGATCCAGAAGATTCTGGAAGAAGATATGTCCTTTTACCGGAAGATCCTCAATTCCAGCGCCTCTGCCATTATGCAGGAGCAGTTGGTGGCTATCGTTACGGAATTCATGCTGGAGCATAAGGATCAGTTTTATCCCGGCAGTCAGGAGGGGTACAAGATCGCCATCCGGTTCTGCGCCGGGGGCTTATCCAACCTGTACCGGGACTGGTTCTCCGGCAAGCTTCCCTATACCCTTGAGGAGCTGACCCAAATTGGAGAAAATCTGATTCGCAGGATCATCAGCAACAACACTGTCGCCTAAACGAGGTAACTTGCAAAAGCAGTCCCCGGAAGCGCTTTCGCATTTTCCGGGGACTGCTCAAGGAAAAGGCCGCGACTGTTCCGGCGGGAATCGCCTGCAAACCGGCGCTGCAAGGCAGGAAGCCCTTTTTCGTGAAAATGGTGGATGATATCATCAAGTTTAAGGGCATCAGAACCGCCAACCATCCGGAAATTCCGCTGTCCAAGTCATTTTCGCCGACTCCATCGGAATGCATATATTGAAAAAGCACTTGCCGCAGCAAGTGCTTTTTCTCATGTTTACTCTTCTGCTCTTGCCATTGCCAGCTGGAAGTCGGCGGTGTCGGCAAAGATCTCCTGCTTGTAGGGATTCTTCTTTTGCTCCTTGGCGCGCTTGATGATCAGCGCCAGAGCCAGAGCATTGATACCGATGGAGAGAATAGAGATCACACCCTGGGGAACGGGATTTACCAGCACGGGACGGACAGCGGCATCCATGAAGCCGTCAGCATACAGCGCCGGGAGGGTGGTGAAGATTCTCCGGTCCTGGAACAGGGGGAATACCTGGGCAAACATACACCACAGGGCCAGGGTGTTGGCCCGGTTCTGGATCCAGCCGCCCTTATTCCACAGGGCGTTGGCCACCGTGGGAGCCAGCAGCAGCGCCAGACCTCAGTACCATGCGTGGGTAGGCAGATTCAGATAAGTGTACTGGAAGTTCCATACGTCGTAAGCCAGGATGTACAGCCAGATCATATCGGCCCACAGCATATCCTTCTTGTCTTTGGATACGTAGATGCCCCACCAGCCGGTCATGCAGAAAATGTTCAGAATGCCGGCAAACCCGTTGAGCCAGTTCCACCAGCCGCCGTAGAGCCACACATTT
>JAZSHO010000188.1:0-7375 GCA_045533345.1 Faecousia sp.
CATGTCATCGCGAACCATCCCGCAGGATGGTGTGGCGATCCCCTATGGTTTCCGGGAGTGTTTGGGGGATTGCCACGCCAGTGTGCGCTACTTATCGCAATGACATACTTCTTTTTTACTACTCATATAAACTACAATTTACCTCAGTTGTAATGGTCGAGCGCAATCAGGATGCGTTGGTTTCTTGCCAGCGCACGTAACGAATTGGCCGCCGGGCCATCCCGGAAAACTACAATTTATCTATGCAGTAACGAATCGGGCCGACCACCCAATGGTCCCGGTCAACTGATCAACCAAAGGCTCGAATTGGCCGCCGGGCCATCCCGGCAAAAAAGAGGAGCTTGCGCTCCTCTTTTTTAATCATATACCGTTTCGATCTGGGTGCTGTCCATGGTTTTTCCCAGGGTGTAATAGAACACATTGTCCCGGGCGGGAGACAGATTTTTAAAGAGGCCCCGCTCTGCGTAAACCGTGTAGTAACCGAAGAGCACAGGGATGATGTAGGCCCGTTCGGCTACGTCCTTCAGCAGGTTGTAGTAACTGCCGGAGTTTTCCAGAGAGTTCTGCACCAGGGTGTACACATCCTTGTTGTCGATGGCGCCCCAGCTCAGTTCACCCCAGCCCCGGAAGAATTCCGTCAGATCGTAGTTGGGGGAAAGCCGGGTCTGACCCAGGTACAGATCCCAGTTATTGGCTCGGAGAACCACCTCGTAGGTGGGGTTGGTGTTGGCACCGTATTCCATGGTGCCGCAGGGAACGCCCAGCTCGGTAAGGGTATCGGCAATGTATCGGGCAGTCTTCAGCCGGGCGGAGTCGTCGCTGTTTACCAGCAGAATCAGCTTCCGTTCTCCGGCTTCATCGTCCTTTTTCTTGGGAGGGGCCCAGCCGGCGATGGAATCCAGGAACTTCATGGGGTCGTAATTGTACCGGGAAGCCAGACTGTCGATGTAGTAGGGAGAGCCGGGAGAAGCCGCCAGGGTGGCGGAGTGAGCCAGGCCACGGTAATACTTTTCAATGATGCCGGCCCGATCCACGGCGTAGGTCAGGGCGTGGCGCAATGTGCCGTCGTCCTTGAAGTAGTCACTGTAAGTCACGTTGACACCCAGATACAGGAACATGCCGCTGTCCACATCCCACAGCTCGTAGTCACAGCGGTACTCCGCGTAGGAGTCGGACATGGGGTTGGCGATGGCCAGACCCACGTCGCCGAACTGGAACTCGTCACGGACCTGGGACTGGGAGGTGACTTCCACCAGAGAAATGGCATCTGCGGTGGCGGCGACTTTCACGGTGGGAAGGCGCTTGGCCTCCACTTCCTTGGTGACCCACCAGTTGGGATCCCGGATCAGATAGGTACCGCCCACCGCCTCGGAGTAGGTGTAGGGGCCGGTGCCAAGGGGATGATCCGCGGCCACTTCCGAAGCCTTCAGAATGGGCACGTCCAGAATCATGGGCAGGTTTTCATAGGGGAAGTTCAAAAAGAACTGAACACCGGTGCCGTCCTCCGTGGGGGTGATCCGGGCCACGTGGGTAAAGCGGCCCTTGTAGTAGCCGTCGTTTTTGGCGGCCTCATAGGTGGCCAGTACATCCTCCACGGTGACCTTGGTACCGTCGGAATACCGGGCGTTTTGCTCCAGGTAGAAGGTGTAGATCATGTTGTCGGCGGATACCTGCCAGTTGGAGCAGAGAATGGGGGTGGGGTTGTTCCGGCTGTCCACGGCGAACAGGCCCTGGTAAAGGAGGCTCATCAGCACACGGTTGGTGATGCTGATGCCGATGAGGGGATTCAGGGAACGGCCGGACTCATAGGCCAGGGTCAGTTCCTGGACCACTTCCTCTTTGATGATGAAGTCGTTGGGGTCGTCGCCTTCCATCACCAGCGCGTCACCGGTGGGAACGTAAGCTTCTTCTGTTTTCTTGCCGCAGCCGGAGAACAGGCCGCAAACAGTGGCAAAAACCAGAATCAGCGCGATGATTTTTTTCATTTGCAGCCCTCCTTACAGACAATGATGGCGCCCTGGGAACCCCGGTCGCCCCGGGTATAACGGTGGGACCAGAACCGGTTGGGATCGCACATGGTGCAGTCCTCACTCAGCTCGATGTGTTCAACGCCCACCTGCCGCAGGGCCAGAGCGTTGATCTGCTTCAGATCCAGATGGTATTTTTCGCCCCGCTTTTCGATGAAAGCCTGGGCTTCTTCGCCGTAGGCGGCGAGAATGGCGTCGGGAACGTCGGCGTCGGTTTCAAAGTGACAAAAACCGATGTTGGGGCCTACGGCGGCCCGGATGTTTTTGGGGTCGCAGCCGAAAGCGTCTACCATAGCCCGGGCGGTTTTGGCGGCGATTTTTTGCGCGGTACCCCGCCAGCCTGCGTGGGCGGCACCTACGGCGCCGGTCACCGGGTCGTGGAGCAGCACCGGAGTGCAGTCGGCGGTGAACACCAGCAGAGCCACACCGGGGGTATTGGTGACCAGAGCGTCACAGTCCGGGTAAGCCCGGTGGCACAGACCGGCGCAGTCGGCATCGGTTACAATGCGGACAATATCCGAATGGATCTGGTGGGTCATCACGTACTTATCGGGGTCAAAGGCAAGGGCCCTGGCCAGGATCCGCAGATTTTCCTCCACATTTTCCAGGTCATCTCCCCGGCCAAAGGCCAGATTGAGGCTTCCCTGGCTGCCGGTGCTGACACCGCCCAACCGGGTGGTGAAGCAGTGGGGCACAGAGATCCCTTCCGCGGTCAGATATTCTAATGTTCCTTGTTTTTGTGTAATGATAGACATATTTTGAGTGTGGAGAGTGGGGAGTGGAGAGTGAAGTGAATCAGAGGGAAAACAACTCCACACTCCACTCTTCACACTTCACTCTTGCTCGCCGATTTTATTCGGTCAGCTTGTCCTTCTGCATGCAGCACTTTTTGTACTTCTTGCCGCTGCCGCAGGGACAGGGATCGTTGGGACCCACCTTCTTGGCGGCATTGCGGACAGGCTGCTTCTTCACCTGGGCCTGGGAAGCGGCGGCGGTGCCGGTTTCCTTGGCGACCTTTTCCCGCTTGACCTCCTGGTTGGTCCGCAGCTGCACCAGGAACAGACGGCGGATGGTTTCCTCCCGGATGGCCTGGATCATGGCCTCGAACATCTGGAAGCCCTCTTCCTTGTAGGCGATGACCGGGTCATGCTGGCCGTAAGCCCGCAGGCCGATGCCCTGCTTCAGATCGTCCATGGCATCGATGTTGTCCATCCAGTATTCGTCCACCACCCGGAGCATGACCACACGCTCCAGCTCCCGCATGAGGGCGGGGGTGTAGGCGGCTTCCTTGGCTTCGTAGGTCTTCAGAGAGATTTCGAAAATGGTGTCTGCCAGGGCCTCGGCCTTCTGGCCCACCAGCTGGTTTGCCCGGCTGGAAAGGGTGCCGCGGGCAAAGTAGATGCCCTCCATCATGTGGGCCAGGCGCATAAGGCCGTTTTCGTCGGCCACGCCGCCGTTTTCGCTGAGGGCGGTGGTGACATTGCTGTCCACCAGGCCCCGGAGCATGGTCAGCATATTCTCGTGGAGGTCCTCACCGTCCAGCACCTTCTGGCGCTGGGCGTAAATGACCTCACGCTGGGTGTTCATAACATTATCGTATTCCAGAACGTTCTTTCTGGCCCGGAAATGGCGGGATTCCACATTTTTCTGGGCATTTTCCACGGCATTGCTGAGGATCTTGGCATCGATGGGCATATCCTCGTCCAGACCCAGATTGTCCATCAGACCCATAACCCGGTCGGTGGAGAACAGACGCATCAGATCGTCCTGGAGGCTGAGGAAGAAGCGGCTTTCGCCGGGGTCGCCCTGTCGGCCGGAACGGCCACGGAGCTGGTTGTCGATTCGGCGGGATTCATGGCGCTCGGTGCCGATGATGAACAGGCCGCCGGCGGCACGGACTTTCTCCGCCTCGTCAGCGATGGCATTCTTGTACTTGGCCAGCAGTTCCTTGTACCGGGCCCGGATGGCCAGAATTTCCTCGTTGTCGGTTTCGGCGTGGGAGTCGCACTCGGCCAGCAGTTCATCGGGAGTATCCACCTTGCGCAGCTCGGATTTTGCCAGGAATTCGGCGTTGCCGCCCAGCATGATGTCGGTACCACGGCCGGCCATGTTGGTGGCGATGGTGACGGCACCCAGCTTACCGGCCTGGGCCACGATCTGGGCTTCCTGCTCGTGATACTTGGCGTTCAGCACGTTGTGGGGGATGCCCTCCCGCTTTAAGAGCTTGGAAAGAATTTCGCTCTTTTCGATGGAAATGGTGCCAACCAGCACAGGCTGGCCCTTGGCGTGGCACTCCTGGACCTGACGGATGATGGCACGGAATTTGCCCATCTCGGTCTTGTAGACCACGTCGGAATGGTCCTTACGGGCCACGGGACGGTTGGTGGGGATCTCCACCACGTCCAGGTTGTAAATGCCTTCGAATTCCTCTTCCTCAGTCAAAGCGGTGCCGGTCATGCCGGAAAGCTTGCTGTACAGACGGAAGAAATTCTGGAAGGTGACGGTGGCCAGGGTCTTGGATTCGCTGGCGACGGTAACGCCTTCCTTGGCCTCAATGGCCTGGTGGAGGCCCTCGTTGTACCGGCGGCCGGACATCAGTCGGCCGGTGAACTCGTCAACGATGATGACCTGGCCATCCTTGATGACATAGTCGATGTCCTTCTTCATCAGACCCCGGGCCTTCATGGCCTGGTTGATGTGGTGGGCGATGGTGGTGTTTTCCACGTCGCCCAGGTTGTCGATGCCGAAGTACCGCTCGGCCTTTTCAATGCCGCTGGCGGTAAGGTTAACGGTCCGGTCCTTCTCGTCCACATAGTAGTCGCAGTCCAGGTCGTCCTTGGCTTCCTTAGCCTCGGTCTTGGCGAAAACCTGCTTCCGGAGGCCGGAAACGAAGTAGTCGGCCATTTCGTACAGCTTGGAGGAATCCTCGCCCTTGCCGGAAATGATCAGAGGGGTACGGGCCTCGTCGATGAGGATGGAGTCCACCTCGTCCACGATGGCGAAGTTGTGACCCCGCTGAACCAGCTCCTGCTTGTAGATGGCCATATTGTCCCGGAGGTAGTCGAAGCCCAGCTCGTTGTTGGTGCAGTAGGTGATGTCCGCGGCGTAGCTGATGCGGCGCTCTGCGGGGGTCATGCCGGGGATAATGAGGCCGACAGACAGGCCCATGTAACGGTAGACCTTGCCCATCCACTCGGAGTCACGCTTGGCCAGGTAGTCGTTGACGGTGACCACGTGGACACCGCGGCCCGTGAGGGCGTTTAAGTAGCAGGGGGCAATGGCAACCAGGGTCTTGCCTTCGCCGGTCTTCATTTCGGCGATACGGCCCTGGTGTAGGATAATGCCGCCCAGCAGCTGGACGGGATAGGGGCGCATGCCCAGAACCCGGTCTGCGGCCTCCCGGATGGCGGCAAAGGCCTCGGGCAGGATATTGTCCAGGGTTTCACCCTGGGCAAGGCGGTCCTTGAATTCCAGGGTCTTGGCTTTCAAAGCTGCCTCGGAAAGGGCTTTGTATTCTGCTTCCATGCCCAAAATCTTGTCTACGATGGGCTGGATCTTTTTAATTTCCCGCTGGGAACGGGTACCGAAAATTTTATCGAAAAGTCCCATGTATAATCTCCTAACATTGATAAATGGCAATAACAAACCAATTTACCGTATTATAGCACACTTGTAAAGGAAATAAAAGACGATTTTGTGAACAAAGCGGGCAATGCCCGCAAATAATTCGCACGCAGTCCGGTGGTAGTCGTTATCCGTTAACACTGCCCGGTTCGCTAATGCCGTGATAAATTGTAGTTTACAGTTGCACCAATTAAAACGCATGTCATTGCGAGCCAGTGCGCACACTGGCGTGGCAATCCCCCAGACACTCCTGAAAACCATAGGGGATTGCCACGTCGCCGCCTTGCGGGGGACGGCGGCTCCTCGCAATGACATACTTCCTTCTTACTGCGCTAAACAATAATTTACGGGAGGGTGATGCACCCTCCCGTTTCGATTATCTTTCAAAAAAACCTTCGATCTCTGCCTTAGTGGCCTGGACACGGCCTTGCTGGCAGATGGGCTTGCCGCCGCCCCGGCCACTTAGAGCCGTGGTCATGTCCTTTCCCAGCTGGCGTAGGTCGCCGCTTCGGGTTACCAGACAGAAGGCGTAACCTGCCCCATCAGCGCCGCTGAATACCGCGGCGGTGCCGCCGCAGTTTTCGGCAATGGCATCGGCCAGTTCCCGAACGCCATTGCTGTCAAGACCGTTCCCAAAGTGAAGCACATCCCCCTTACCTTCGTAGCCTGCGGCGATGAAGCCAAAAATCTGCTTTTCCAGGCCGGTGATGCGGTACTTCTGCTCTGCCACCACCTCGTTCATCCGCCGGGCGGCCTCGCCGGTTTCGAAAATCTTAGCGGAAAAAGCCTGGGATACCTGCCGGTTCTGGTCGAACACGGTGTTGAGAATGTCCATAGCCTGTTTGCCGCAAGCCATCTCCATCCGGGTGCCGCCCTTGAAGGGGATGGCGGCCAGCAGTTTGATGAGGCCGATTTCCCCGGTGGCCGCTACGTGAACGCCGCAGCAGGCACAGCTGTCGAAGAGAGGCACCTGCACAATGCGAACGGGCCAGGGCAGGGCCTTCTTGGTGCGGTAGAAAACATTGGGCAGTTCCTCTTGACTGGGAACCCAGCACCGGATGGGAAGATTCTGCCAAACAGCGCCGTTGGCCTCTGCCTCGATGGCGGGCAGGTCAGCGGCGGGAATCACGCCGTCAAAATCGATGGTGATGGAGCCGTTTCCCATGTGGAAGCCTACGTTGTGATAGCCGTAGCGGCGGTTGATGATGCCGGACACGATATGCTCACCGGAATGCTGCTGCATCCGGTAAAAGCGGGGCTCATAGTCCAGAATGCCCTCCACCTTTGCGCCCACCTCCAGAGGGGCTTCGCACCGATGGACCACCGACTCCCCTTCCTCCCGGGTGTGCAGGACCCGAACGCCGCTGATGGTGCCGGTGTCCGCGGCTTGGCCGCCCCCTTCGGGGTAAAAGGCGGTGGCGGAAAGGATGATGTCATAGCCGCCCTTCCCTTCCGCGCAGGACAGAACCTCCGCGGAAAAAGTGGACAGGTGACAGTCTTCATAATACAGCTTTCGTGTTTCCATGGTGATACCTCAATAGAACGATAAATTGTAGTTTGCCGGGATGGCCCGGCGGCCAATTCGAGCCTTTGGTTGATCAGTTGACCGGGACCATTGGGTGGTCGGCCCGATTCGTTACTGCATAGATAAATTGTAGTTTAGCGGGGAAGGCCCCGCGGCCAATTCGTTACGAACCCAGGCAGGAAACCAACGCATCCTGATT
>JAZSHO010000186.1:0-7093 GCA_045533345.1 Faecousia sp.
CATGTCATCGCGAACCATCCCGCAGGATGGTGTGGCGATCCCCTATGGTTTCCGGGAGTGTTTGGGGGATTGCCACGCCAGTGTGCGCACTGGCTCGCAATGACATACTTCTTTTTTACTACTCATATAAACTACAATTTATCACACTAACGGTCGAGCGCAATCAGGATGCGTTGGTTTCCTGCCTGGGTTCGTAACGAATTGGCTGCCGGGCTATCCCGGCAAACTACAATTTAGCTGCGCAGTAACGAATCGGGCCGACCACCCAGTGGTCCCGGTCCACCAGCCATCCAAAGGCTCGAATTGGCTGCCGGGCCATCCCGGCAAACTACAATTTTTCTTCCTTATAAGAATGTTGACAAAACAACATAATTGGAGTATAATAGGCAAAAGTTGAGATATCAACAAATGGAGGTGCTGAATATGCTCAGCAAATATGAACTGTTTTCCCTGTCCATTTCCAGTATGTATCACGATATTCAGAAAATCGAGCGGACGGAAATGGCCAAATTCGGTCTGAAGGGACCCCATGCCCAGTGCCTGCTGGCCATGAACCGCCATCCCGAGGGGATCACCGCAGCCCAGCTGTGTGAGATCTGCGAAAAAGATAAAGCTGCCATTTCCCGTACAGTTTCTGAATTGGAGCAGGCTGGCCTGGTGCAGCGGAATGAGCGCAACGGCATCCGCTACCGGGCTCCCTTAACCCTAACCGAACAGGGCAGGGAAGCGGCTCAGTCTGTCAGCATCCGCGCCCAGCAGGCGGTGGAACGGGCCGGAGAGGGTCTGGACGATGCCCAGCGGGAGGTATTTTACCGGGTGCTGGCGCTGATTGCCGGAAACCTCCACGCCATCTGTAAGGATGGACTGCAGGAGGAAGCATAAACAAGGAGACTACTATGTCTGTTAAAATCATTGTGGATGCCACGGCGGATATGACCCCGGAAGTGGAATCCAGAGTAAAAATCGTCCCTCTGACGGTAGCTTTTGGTCAGCGGGAATACGTGTCCCGGGTGGACATCGATGCAAGAAAATTTTATGAAATGCTGGTGGAAAGCGATGAGCTGCCCACCACCAGCCAGGCAACACCGTTTGGCTTCGGGGAAGCCTTTGAAGAGGCGGTGGAGGCAGGCCTTGAAGTGGTTTGTCTGACCTGCTCCGGCAAGCTGTCCGGCACCCACCAGAGCGCCCTCATTGCTGCGGCGGATTACCCCGGCAAGGTCCATGTGGTGGACAGCAACACCATCGCCATCGGCCTGGGTATTCTGGTGGAATATGCTCTACAATTGGTGGATAAGGGCCTCAGCGCGGAAGAAATTACCTGGAAGCTGCTGCAGAAGCGGGAACACATCCGGCTCCTTGCCATGGTGGACACCCTGGAATATCTGAAAAAGGGCGGCAGAATCTCCGCAGCGGCTGCCATTGCCGGGGGCATTCTGAATATTAAGCCTGTCATCACCCTCACCGGAGGGGAAATCAAGGTGCTTGGCAAGGCCCGGGGTTCCAAGCAGGCCAACAACCTGCTGGTGCAGGAAATCCAAAAGGCCGGCGGTGTGGACTTTCAGAAGCCTCTGCTGTTGGGCTATACCGGCCTCAGCGATGCCTTGCTTCAAAAGTACATCCAGGACAGTGCCGCTTTGTGGGCGGATGCCCGGCAGGTGCTGCCCTATGCCATCGTTGGCAGCGTGGTGGGTACCCATGTGGGGCCCGGCGCAGTGGCCGTGGCATTCTTTGCTGCGGAATAAAGAAATCACAGTGGGAGGAACCTCATGGAACGTTTAGGCTATGAATTTTATCACAGGCCCTGTCTGGAGGTGGCCCGGGATTTGGTGGGCAAGGTCCTTGTCCACAATGGGCAGACTTTGCGCATTGCGGAAACGGAAGCTTACTGCGGGGAAAGCGACACTGCCTGCCACGCAAGCAAGGGCCGTACCAAGCGCAACGAGGTGCTCTGGGCGGATGCCGGGACTGTCTATGTCTATCTCTGCTACGGCATCCACTGGCTGCTGAATGTGATCACCGGCGATATCGAAGATCCCCAAGGTGTGCTGATCCGGGCCTGTGTGGACGCGGAAGGCCCCGGAAAACTGACAAAACGACTGGGCATCACCGGGGAGCGGAACCGGGACAACGCCGTGACTTCCGAGGATATCTGGATCGGGGACGACGGCTTCCGCTGCGAGGTGGTCACCGACAAACGGGTGGGCATCGGCTATGCCTCCCAAGAGGACCAGGATAAACTCTGGCGGTTCAAAATGAAAAGCACCCAGTAAGGGTGCTTTTTTGTTATCTTGACCAATGAAAAGTTTCGTGTTAAGATTATTTTAGGCAAATATGACAAGTTGCTTTATTTTGAAAGGAGATCATCACCATGCGCAATGTAACCCTTCTGACCCAAGCTCTGTTCGCCAAGCGCGGCGAGGCTCTGGCAAGCGTGACTCTGCCCCATACCTGGAACGCCTTCGACGGCCAGGACGGCGGCAATGACTACTGGCGCGGCATCGGCAACTACGAAATCGACCTGCCCAACCCCACCAAGGGAACCAAGCAGTACATCGAATTCCAGGGCGCCAACCATGTGGCCACCGTTTACTGCAACGGTCGGGAACTGGGCACCCACAAGGGCGGCTTCTCCACCTTCCGTTACGATCTGACCCCCGCCATGAAAGCAGAGGGCAACGTGCTGTCTGTGGTGGTTTCCAACGCCGTCAGTGACATCTATCCCCAGACTGCCGACTTTACCTTCTACGGCGGCCTGTACCGTGATGTCAATTACATCGAGGTGAATGATGCCCACTTTGACCTGCTGAAGGATGGCACCTCCGGTGTTTTCGTCACCCCCCATTGCTCCGGCAAGACCCGTCTGGACCTGTTCCCCGTGAATGCCGCAGGCTGCACCCTGGTGGTGGAGCTGAAGGACGCAGAGGGTAATGTGGTTGGCACCGGCTCCGCTGCCGCCGAGGACCATGCCCACGTGATCATCGACATCAAGAACCCCCACCTGTGGAACGGCATGGCCGATCCTTACTGCTACACCGCCACCGCCTCCATCGTTAAGGATGATGCGGTTGTGGATGCTGTCACCGTCACCTACGGCTACCGCTCCTTCCGTGTGGATGCCGAAACCGGCTTCTATCTGAACGGCGTGAATACTCCTCTGCACGGTGTTTCCCGTCACCAGGACCGTCTGGACAAGGGCTGGGCCATCTCCAAGGCTGACCATGAGCAGGACTGCGCGCTGATCAAGGAAGTGGGCGCCAACACCATTCGCCTGGCCCACTATCAGCACGACCAGTATTTCTACGACCTGTGCGACCACACCGGCTTCGCCCTGTGGGCTGAGATTCCCTTCATTTCCAAGTTCATTCCCAGCCAGGAAGCTTACGAGAACACCCTGTCTCAGATGAAGGAACTGGTTGCCCAGAACTACAACCATCCTTCCATCTTCTTCTGGGGCATCTCCAACGAGATTCTCATCGGCGCCGATAACGAGCCTCTGCGCAAGAACCTGCGGGATCTGGCAAAGCTGGCCAAGTCCATGGACCCCAGCAGACTGACCACCCTGGCACAGGTTTCCGGCACCCCCATGGATTCCGAGCATAACTACATCACCGACGTGGTTTCCTACAACCACTACTTCGGCTGGTACGGCGGCGACGTTCATCAGAACGGTCCCTGGTTTGATGCCTACCACAAGCTGAACCCCGATATTCCTCTGGGCGTTTCCGAGTACGGTGTGGAAAACATCGTCAAGTGGCACTCCGCCAACCCCATGAACCACGACTACACCGAGGAATACGCCAACTACTACCACCACGAGATGCTGAAGACCTTCGCCGCCCGCCCCTACCTGTGGTCCACTCACGTTTGGAATATGTTCGACTTTGCTGCCGATGCTCGTAACGAGGGCGGCATCCAGGGTCGGAACGATAAGGGACTGGTGACCTATGGCCGTGATCTGAAGAAGGACGCTTTCTACATCTACAAGGCATACTGGACCAGCGAGCCTATGATCTACATTGCAGGCCGCCGCTGGGTGGATCGCGCTCCCGAGGAGCGGAACATCACCGTTTACACCAACTGCGAGCAGATCACCCTGGTGGTCAACGGCGCAGAAGTGGAAACCAAGGCAGCCGTGGATCACTGTGTGGTCTTCGAGAATGTGGCATTGAACGACGGAGAGAACACCGTCACCGCCAAGTGCTGCTGCGGCGTAGAGGATACCATCACCCTCAACGGCGTTGCCGAGCATAATGCCGACTACACCCTGCCCGATATTGCTGCCGCCATGGCCGTGGGCAACTGGTTCGACGAGGTTTCCGACAACGACGACAGCGAAGAAATCGTGGTCGTGGACGGCTACTACTCCGTGGACGATACCGCTGCTGAATGTCTGAGCAATGAAGAGTGTTTGAAGATCGTCAAGGGTTGGTTCATGACCCAGGGCAATCTGACCTACGCTTCCATGCTGACCACCCTGCGGGATATGATGGGCTTCTACACCATCCGCATGGTCTGCAGAGAGGCTACTCCCAAACAGCTGGCACAGCTGAACCGTCTGCTGAGCAGAGTCAAAAAGTAATTCTTCAAAAACAAGAAGCACCCGAACCCTTCGGGTGCTTTTTACATTAATTGCCTATTTTTTATCCACCCGCTTGTCGCCACGGAGGGTGGAGCGCAGGCCGATTTCTTCTTTTTTCACGATGCGGACAATGTTTTCCCAGTGCTTATAGAACATGACCGCGGTGCCAACCAGCAAAATGGCCACCAAGATAGGATTTTGGGTGGTGATGCCCATATACACCGGAACAAACACGATGGTACTCAGGGCGCCTACGGAAATGAAATCTGTGATCAGCGTGGCCAGGACTACCAGGACAACCACCATGATGGCCAGCTTCCAGTTCAGCGCCAGAGTCACACCGAAATAGGAGGCCAGGCCCTTGCCTCCTTTGAAATTCAGAAAGAAGGGGAAAATGTGGCCAAAAACACTGGCAATACCGGCTACGGCTCCCACATAGGGCAGCTGCGGAAACAGCAAGCCCGCCACCCAAACCGCCAGGGAAGCCTTGAGAATGTCGTGAATGGCCGTTAAGACACCTGCCCGCCAGCCAAACAAAACCGTCACATTGGAAGCGCCCAGATTGCCGCTGCCGGAACCCCGGATATCCAGTTGCTTCAGCTTGCTGATATAAAAGGCCATGTGGGAGCATCCTAACAGATATCCCAGTACCACAGCAATCAAATAACCCATTTGCGTCACCGCCTGTTTTGCTTTTTTACAGTATACCACAGATTTGGCGCGGTGAAAAGAAATTTTTGCAAATTCTGAGAACAAGACTGCGACGGGGCAGAATTGTCAAAAAACAATGGGAAAACTGTGGAAAATGCTGAAAAGAGTGCAGCTTTCTTGACGGGAATATGGTTAGTGTGATATGCTTTAATGGTTGAATTGGAATGGTATGTTCCAAACTTGAAAGGAGAAAATTTACATGCGCAATGTTACTCTTCTGACCCAGGCTCTGTTTGCCAAGCAGGGCGAGGCTTTTGCTTCCGTGGCTCTGCCCCATACCTGGAACGCTCTGGACGGCCAGGATGGCGGCGGCGACTACTGGCGCGGCATCGGTACCTACCAGATCGAACTGCCCAACCCCACCAAGGGCCTCAAGCAGTACATCGAGATCCAGGGTGCCAACCATGTGGCAACTGTCTACTGCAACGGTCGTGAGCTGGGTACCCATAAGGGCGGCTTCTCCACCTTCCGTTACGATCTGACCGCAGCCATGAAGCCCGAGGGCAACGTTCTGACCGTCGTTGTCACCAACGGTGTTTCCGACATCTACCCCCAGAATGCTGACTTCACCTTCTACGGCGGCCTGTACCGTGATGTGAACTTCATCGAAGTGGACGAAACCCACTTTGACCTGCTGCTGGACGGCACCAGCGCTGTGTTTGTCACTCCCCATAACGTCGGCAAGACCCGTGTTGACCTGTTCCCCGTCAATGCCGAAGGCTGCACCATTAAGGTTGACCTGAAGGACGCTGAAGGCAATGTGGTGGGCTCCGCCACCACCGAGGCTTCCGAGCACGCTCATGTCCTCATTGACGTCAAGAATCCCCACCTGTGGAACGGTATGGAAGATCCCTACCTGTACACCTGCGAAGCCAAGATCTACAAGGGCGTTGACTTCCTGAAGCTGCTGCCTCTGGACGAAGTTGTGGTTTCCTACGGCTACCGCTCCTTCCACGTGAACCCTGACAACGGCTTCCATCTGAACGGCAAGAGCCTGCCTCTGCACGGTGTTGCCCGTCACCAGGACCGTCTGGACAAGGGCTGGGCCATCTCCAAGGCTGACCACGAAGAGGACATCGCTCTGATCAAGGAGCTGGGTGCCAACACCATCCGTCTGGCTCACTATCAGCACGATCAGTACTTCTACGACCTGTGCGACAAGACCGGCTTCATCCTGTGGGCAGAAATTCCCTTCATTTCCCAGTTCATCCCCAGCCAGGAAGCTTACAACAACACCATTTCCCAGATGACCGAGCTGGTTGCCCAGAACTACAACCACCCCGCCATCTGCTTCTGGGGCATCTCCAACGAGATCCTCATCGGCGAGGACCGGGAAGACCTGCGTCAGAACCTGCGGGATCTGCACGAGCTGGCCAAGTCCATGGACCCCAGCCGTCTGACCACCATGGCCCAGGTTTCCATGACTCCCATGGACTCCGAGCATAACTACATCACCGACGTCACCTCCTACAACCACTACTTCGGCTGGTATGTAGGCGACGTGGAAGACAACGGTCCCTGGCTGGACAAGTTCCACGCTATGCATCCCGACAAGTGCCTGGGCGTTTCCGAGTACGGCGCTGAGAACATCCTGTCCTGGCATACTGCTGAGCCCGACAACCACGACTACACCGAGGAGTACGCAAACTACTACCACCAGGAAATGCTGAAGACCTTCGCAGCTCGTCCCTACCTGTGGGCAACCCACCAGTGGAACTGCTTCGACTTCGCAGCCGATGCCCGTAACGAGGGCGGGGTGAAGGGCATGAAGTCGGATCGGGGCCATGGCGTTCTGTGAGCCAA
>JAZSHO010000083.1:0-3071 GCA_045533345.1 Faecousia sp.
GTAAATTATTGTTTAGCTTAGCAGAAAAAAGGAGTATGTCATTGCGAGGAGGGCCATTGCTATGGCCCGACGTGGCAATCCCCTATGGTTTCCAGGAGTGTCTGGGGGATCGCCACACCAGCGTGCGCGCTGGTTCGCGATGACATGCGTTTTACTTGCTGCAACTGTAAACTACAATTTATCTGCGCAGTAACGAATCGGGCTGACCATCCAATGGCCCCAGTCAACTGACCAACCGAAGGCCCGAATTGTCCGCGGCGACTCGCCGCTAAACTACAATTTATCTTCGCAGGAACGAATCGGGCCGACCACCCAATGGTCCCGGTCAACTGATCAACCAAAGGCTCGAATTGGCCGCCGGGCCATCCCGGCAAACTACAATTTAGCTTACTTGTAATACCGCAAATTATACTCCCAACCGTCCCTTGTGTCAATTGACATCGACACTTTATTATGCTAAACTGTTTTGCAAAAGGAGGGAGCCCTATGAATACCATTGAACAACAGATCGAAGGCATCGTTGACAGCATTCTGGCCGATTACCAGAACGGACGGCAGATCGACCGCCTGGACCACTTCTGTCACCCGGACAAGGACGTAGTCATCGACATGATCGGAAAGCTCCTGCGGATCGTCTACCCCGGCTCCGCCCGGGAGAAGGGCTACCGGATCTATAACGCCCGGCATAACCTTAGTATGCTCATTGAAGACGTGATGTATAATCTGAACAAGCAGATCACCGTGATCCTGCGCAGCTCCATGACCGAAGAGGAGGCCCAGGAAACCGCCCAGCAGCTGAGTCTGGAGTTCTTCCGCGCCATTCCCGGTGTCCGGGCCATTGCCCAGACGGATGTGGAAGCCTTCTACAACAGCGACCCCGCTGCTTTCAGCGTGGACGAGATCATCTTCTGCTACCCCGGCCTCTTCGCCATCACTGTTTACCGGCTGGCCCATATTCTCTACACCTTGAAGGTGCCTATGCTGCCCCGTATCATGACGGAACATGCCCACAGCGTCACCGGCATCGACATTAACCCCGGTGCCACCATCGGCAAGTACTTCTTCATCGACCACGGCACCGGCATCGTCATCGGCGAAACCACTGTCATCGGCGACCACGTGAAGATCTACCAGGGCGTGACTCTGGGCGCTCTGACCACCAGGGGCGGCCAATCCTTAAGGGGTAAAAAGCGCCACCCAACCATCGAGGACCATGTGACCATCTACGCCGGTGCGTCCATTTTGGGCGGCGGCACCGTCATCGGACGGGAAAGCGTTGTTGGTTCCAACGTGTTCATCACCCATTCCATCCCTCCCTGCACCACCGTCAGCGTCAAGAGTCAGGAACTGCAGTTCAAACCCCGCAAATGCAGCGGCAACTGCGAAAACTGCGACAAGCCGGACCCCTTCTGGGAGGATCAAAAGTAAGCAAAAAATGCAGAGTGCCTGTGCACTCTGCATTTTCCTTATCCCTTTGCCAGATCCTTGATCACTTCTCCTGCCAGAATCAGTCCCGCAGCCCCGGGGACGAAGGACACACTGCCGGGAATCTGCCGCTTGCCGATGGCCGCCGCTTCCTCCTCCCAGCCGGTGGGAGTCAAAGCTTCCTCCTGGGAGTAGACCACTTTCAGATGCTTAATGCCCCGTTTTCCCAGTTCCTTGCGCATGATCCGGGCCAGAGGACACATGGAAGTCTTGGAGATGTCCGCCACCTGGAAAGCCGAGGCATCCAGCTTGTTGCCGGTACCCATGCAGCAGATAATGGGGGTCCCCACGGCGTTGGCACGCTCCACCAGGGCCAGTTTCCCGGTGACGGTGTCGATGGCATCTACAATATAATTGTACTGTGTGAAGTCAAACTGGGCCGCCGTATCGGGAGTGTAGAACACCTTATGGGTCCGGACGACACAGTCGGGGTTGATGTCCAGCACCCGCTGCTTTGCGGCCTCCGTTTTCTCCATACCCACGGTGGAATGGGTGGCCAGAATCTGCCGGTTCACATTGGAAAGGCTGATGGTATCGTTGTCGATCAGATCCAGCTGACCGATGCCCGCTCTTGTCAGAGCCTCCACCGTATAACCGCCGACACCGCCCAGTCCGAAAACTGCCACCCGGGCATTCCGGAGCCGGGTCAGAGATTCTTCTCCCAGCAGCATGGCCGTGCGCAAAAATTGTTCTTTCATTCTTGTATCCTCCGCATTTTTCTGGTATCCTTATATCACAAGGAAAAACATAAGTCAATGGAAGTGTTTTCATGGATGATCTGATCTATAACCAACGGCAAATCCCCAAAAACCAATGGCGCTACGGTTTGCGCACCAGCGCTGCTACCGGCTGCGGCTGGATCGCCACCCATAACGCCCTGCGGCTCATGGGCTATAAAACCAACATCGAAGAATTGATCCGCTACTACGAATTCCAGCTGCCTCTCATCCACGGCAACGCCGGCACCTCCTTCTGGGGGCCTGCTCTTTGCTTCAAGAACTGGGGCTTCCCTGTGGAAGTCTGCTATGACAAAAAGCAATTTGACGCTGTGGCAGACCGGAGCCGGGTGTGCATCCTGTTTTACCATTGGCGCAGGCAATATAAGTTTGGCGCCCATTTTGTGGCTTTGCACCGGACAGGAGAAAGCTATACCGGCTACAACACCTTCCGCACCTCCACCGGCCCCGACGATTACGGCCCCAGCCTGGAACATTACATTCGGGAGAAAAAGTGGTTCGGCGCCGTGCTGATTGGCATTGGAGATAAGGAATAGGAATATAAATTATTGTTTGCCGGGATGGCCCGGCGGCCAATGCGCACCGACTACGGCGATCATCGCCACCCGTCCGCTCGGCCCGGTAACGCTTTTGCGGTGGTAAATTATTGTTTATACGCACTAATTAAAATGCATGTCATCGCGAACCATCCCGCAGGATGGTGTGACGATCCCCTATGGTTTCCGGGAGTGTTTGGGGGATTGCCACGCCAGTGTGCGCTACTTATCGCAATGACATACTTCTTTTTTACTACTCATATAAACTACAATTTATCTGCGCACCATCGGTCGAGCGCAATCAGGATGCGTT
>JAZSHO010000127.1:0-32327 GCA_045533345.1 Faecousia sp.
GGCATCAAGGAAGGCGACACCGTGAAGCGTACCGGCAAGGTGGTTTCTGTGCCTGTTGGCAAGAACCTGATCGGCCGTGTTGTCAACGCTCTGGGTGAGCCCATCGACGGCAAGGGTTCCATTGAAGCTGAGGGCTTCCGCCCCATCGAGTCTCCCGCTGAGGGCATTATTCAGCGTAAGCCTGTTAATGTGCCCCTGCAGACCGGTATCAAGGCCATCGACTCCATGATCCCCATCGGCCGCGGCCAGCGTGAGCTGATCATCGGCGACCGCCAGACCGGTAAGACCACCATCGCCACCGATACCATTCTGAACCAGAAGGGTAAGAATGTGATCTGCATTTACGTTGCCATCGGCCAGAAGCGCTCCACCGTTGCCCAGGTTGTGGAAAACCTGACTGTCGGTGGCGCCATGGATTACACCATCGTGGTTTCCGCTACCGCTTCCGAGCTGGCACCTATGCAGTATATCGCCCCCTATTCCGGCTGCTCCATCGGTGAGCATTTCATGCACCAGGGCAAGGACGTGCTGGTAATTTACGATGACCTCAGCAAGCACGCAGTGGCATACCGTGCCATCTCTCTGCTGATTCGCCGCCCCCCCGGACGGGAAGCGTATCCCGGCGACGTTTTCTATCTCCATTCCCGTCTGCTGGAGCGTGCTGCCCAGATGTCTCCCGAGTTGGGCGGCGGTTCCTTGACCGCACTGCCCATCATTGAGACCCAGGCCGGTGACGTTTCCGCTTACATTCCCACCAACGTCATCTCCATCACCGACGGCCAGATCTTCCTGGAAACCGAGCTGTTCAACTCCGGCATTATGCCCGCCGTGAACCCCGGTATTTCTGTCTCCCGTGTTGGCGGTGATGCTCAGATCAAGGCAATGAAAAAGGTGGCAGGCTCTTTGAAGCTGCTGTACTCCCAGTACCGGGAGCTGCAGAGCTTTGCCCAGTTCGGTTCCGATCTGGATGCGGATACCAAGTCCCGACTGGCTCTGGGTGAGCGGATCGTTGCGGTTCTGAAGCAGCGCAACAATGCCCCCAAGGAAGTGGCTCAGCAGGTCTGCATTATCTACGCCGTTACCCACGGTTATCTGAACAATATTCCCGTGGAAAAGATTCCCGAATTCGAGAAGCAGCTGGAAGAGCACATGGATATCCACCACAGTGCTGTTCTGGAGGCCATCCGCAGCTCCGGCAAGCTGGAAGCGGAAACCGAATACGGCTTGAAAGCAGCCTTGGACCAGCTGCTTGTTCAGTTCACGGCATAAGGAAGGAGGTTCCCCATGGCTGGCGTTTCCACCAAGGAAATCAAAAACCGAATCCGAAGCATGGAATCCACCCGGCAGATCACCAAGGCCATGGAAATGGTGGCTGCCTCCAAGCTTCGCCGTGCCCAGGCTCAGATTACTGCCTCCCGGCCTTATTTTGAAATTCTTTATTCCACCATCCAGGATATTCTCCGCACCAACCGGGATTTTACCTCCCCCTATCTGAAAGAGCGATCTGGTAATAAGGCGCTGTATATCGTCATCGCCGGTGACCGTGGTCTGGCCGGTGGCTACAACAGTAATATTCTGAAAATGGTGTATGCCGAGATCTGGGGCAAGGATGCCGTAGTGCTGCCCATCGGTAAAAAAAGTGTGGATTTCTTTAAGAGTAAAAATGTCCCCATTTTCTCCGAAAGCTATGCAGAAGCAGCGGATGTTTCCATCGGTGACTGTTTCACCGTATCCAAGCAGATCAGCAGCGCATTCTTGAGCGGGCAATTTGATGAAGTTCACGTTGCTTATACCACTTTCGTTTCTGTCCTGTCCCAGGTTCCCAAGGCAATGCCTCTGCTGCCGCTGAAAAAACCGGAAGAGGATGAGATCCCTAAGGGTTCCTACGGCTGCGAAACCGTTTACGAAGGCAGCAGCGAAGAAGTCTTCGCTGCCATCGTGCCCGAATATCTGGGTGGTATCCTCTACGGCGCTCTCTGCGAAAGCCGCGCTTCCGAGCAGGCAGCCAGACGCAGCGCCATGGACTCTGCTACCCAGAACGCCGACGATATGATCGCAGACCTGAGTTTGAAGTTCAACCGGGCCCGCCAGGCGGCCATTACTCAGGAGATCACCGAGATCGTCGCGGGTTCATAATTTTCTCGTAGGGGCCGATGCCCACATCGGCCCACGAAACTGCATACTCCCGAAAAGGGCCGATGTGGGCATCGGCCCCTACACAAGGTTTATAAGGAGTTGAAGCCCAATGTCTAAAAACAAAGGAACTGTGATCCAGGTTATGGGTCCTGTTCTGGATATCCGTTACGCTGACGATCAGTTGCCCCAGCTGCTCAGCGCAATTGAAATTCCCAATGGCGAATCCACCATCGTTGCCGAGGTTGCCCAGCACATCGGTGACAATGTGGTCCGCTGCATCGCCATGTCCTCCACCGACGGTCTGCAGCGTGGTGCGGAGGCCATTGATACCGGCGCTCCCATTTCCGTCCCTGTGGGTGACGAATGTCTGGGCCGTGTATTTAACCTACTGGGTCAGCCCATTGACAACAAAGAGCCTGTCCAGGGTGCTGAAAGCTGGCCCATCCACCGTCCGGCTCCCTCCTACGAGGAGCAGCAGCCCGCTACTGAGATCCTGGAAACCGGTATCAAGGTCATCGACCTGATCTGCCCTTACGCCAAGGGCGGTAAGATCGGTCTGTTTGGCGGCGCCGGCGTCGGCAAGACCGTTCTGATCCAGGAGCTGATCTACAACATCGCCACCGCCCACAACGGTTATTCCGTCTTCACCGGCGTTGGTGAGCGTACCCGTGAAGGCAACGACCTGTACAACGAAATGACTGAGTCCGGCGTTATCTCCAAGACCGCCATGGTCTTTGGTCAGATGAACGAGCCCCCCGGAGCCCGTATGCGTGTCGGTCTTTCCGGCCTTACCATGGCGGAATACTTCCGTGACGTGAAGCACCAGGACGTGCTGCTGTTCATTGACAACATCTTCCGTTTCACCCAGGCCGGTTCCGAGGTTTCCGCTCTGCTGGGCCGTATGCCCTCCGCCGTTGGTTACCAGCCCACCCTGGCCACGGAAATGGGCGCCCTCCAGGAGCGTATCACCTCCACCAAGAACGGTTCCATCACCTCCGTCCAGGCGGTTTATGTGCCTGCGGACGACTTGACGGACCCCGCTCCTGCCACCACCTTCGCTCACCTGGATGCAACCACCGTTCTGGACCGCGGTATTGCCTCTCTTGGCATTTACCCCGCCGTTGATCCTCTGGACTCTACCTCCCGAATCCTCTCCCCCGAGATTCTGGGTATCGAGCATTACGAAACCGCCCGTGCCGTTCAGAGCATTCTGCAGCGCTACAAGGAACTGCAGGACATCATCGCCATCATGGGCATGGACGAACTGAGCGAAGAGGACAAGCTCACCGTTAACCGGGCCCGTAAGGTCCAGCGCTTCCTTTCCCAGCCCTTCCATGTGGCCGAGCAGTTCACCGGCTACCAGGGCAAATATGTGCCTCTGAAGGAAACCATTCGCTCCTTCAAGGAGATCATCGAGGGCAAGCATGACGAGATTCCCGAATCCTACTTCCTGTTCGCAGGCTCCATCGACGAAGTGGTTGCCAAGTTCCGGGGCGGTGAGAACGCATGACCCCCTTCAAGCTGAAGATCGTCACCCCAGACGGTCTGATTTATGACGGCGAAGCAGAGGAACTGGTCGTCCGTACCACCGGCGGCGATGTGGCCATCCTGGCCCGGCATATCAATTATGTTTCTCCCCTGGGTATGGGACGGGCTGTGGTTGTCACCAATGGTCAACGCCGCACTGCCGCTTGCATCGGCGGCATGCTCAGCGTTGTGGATGGCGAAGTGACCCTGGTTCCCACCACCTTTGAATGGTCCGATGAAATCGATCTGGACCGGGTGGAAGCTTCCTTGAAGCGTGCTGACAAGGTCCTTTCCAATCAGAAGTCTACGGACAGTGAGATCGCTCTGGCCCAGGCACGACTTCACCGGGCACTGGTTCGCAAGAGCGCAGCCTCCTACAAATAATTTCTTCGCCGGCAGCAATGACCGCTGCCGGCGAAAAATTTATGGATATTTTCCATAAAAAACGCATTTCCCTCTTGTAAAATCTCCCAAATTGGCGTATACTTATCTATATTTTCAAGCAAGAGAGGGAAATACTATGGAACTGATTTCTGTAAGAGAACTGTTCAAGAACACCGATGCCTACGCAGGCAAGGAAATCGAAGTTGGCGGCTGGGTCCGCAACCGTCGTCCTTCCAAGCAGTTTGGCTTCATCGTTCTCAATGACGGCACCTATTTCACCCCCGTTCAGGTGGTTTACAATGATACCCTGGCCAATTTCCAGGAAATTTCCAAGATCAACATCGGCGCTGCTCTGATCGTCAAGGGCACCCTGGTTCTGACTCCCGGCTCCAAGCAGCCCTTCGACATCCAGGCTGCCACCATTGACGTGGAAGGCCCCTCCACCGGCTACTTCCCCTTTCAGCCCAAGCGCCACACCATGGAGTTTCTGCGGACCATCCCCCATCTGCGTCCCCGGACCAACACCTTCCAGGCTGTTTTCCGTGTTCGCTCCCTGGCAGCTATGGCCATCCATCAGTTCTTCCAGGACCGGGACTTCGTTTACGTCCATACTCCTCTGATCACCGGCTCCGACTGCGAGGGTGCAGGTGAAATGTTCCAGGTAACCACCATGGATCTGAGCAATATCCCCATGACCGAGGATGGCAAGGTAGATTTCTCCCAGGACTTCTTCGGCAAGCCCACCAATCTGACCGTTTCCGGCCAGCTGAACGGCGAAACCTTCGCCATGGCTTTCCGTAACATCTACACCTTTGGCCCCACCTTCCGTGCTGAGAATTCCAACACCACCCGTCACGCTGCCGAGTTCTGGATGATCGAGCCCGAAATGGCTTTCGCTGACCTGCAGGATCTGATGCGTGTGGAAGAGGATATGATCAAGTACATCATTTCCTATGTTCTGGAGCATGCACCCGAAGAAATGGCTTTCTTTAACCAGTTCATGGACAAGGGTCTGCTGGACCGTCTGAACAATGTTCTGAACAACGAGTTTGGCCGCATCACCTATACCGAAGCTGTGGAACTGCTGTAGAAGCACAACGACAAGTTCGGGTATCCCGTCAGCTGGGTCTGCGACCTGCAGTCCTAGCATGAGCTTTATCTGACTGAGGAAGTCTTCAAGAAGCCTGTCTTCGTCACCGACTACCCCAAGGATATCAAGGCTTTCTACATGAAGCTGAATCCCGATGGCAAGACCGTTGCCGCCGTAGACTGCCTGGTTCCCGGCGTTGGCGAGATCACCGGCGGCTCTCAGCGTGAGGACAACTACGATATTCTGAAGAACCGGATCGAAGAGCTGGGTATGAACCCCGAGGATTACGGTTTCTACATGGATCTGCGTAAGTACGGCTCTACCCGTCACGCAGGCTTTGGTCTGGGCTTTGAGCGCATTGTCATGTACATGACCGGCATCGGCAATATCCGCGACTCCATCCCCTTCCCCAGAACTGTGTGCAACTGCGAACTGTAATTTGATAATTCAACAGGGGATGTGCTGTCTTGCACATCCCCTGCGCTTATTTTGGAGGTGTTATTATGACTGACCAAATGCTTCAAGCAAAAAAGGACTATTCCCGTATGGGGCTTTCCCTCTTTGCCATTGGCACCATTACAACGGTTCTGCAATTTTTCTTATCTTTCCTGTGGACGGTTTCCACAGCAGGTACGCCGCTGCAGAATGCCGGCTGGGCAATGTGGATTCTGACCTTTGTGCCCATGTATCTGATTGCCGTTCCCGTCGGACTGTGGATGATGCGCAGAATTCCCGCAGAAAAGGCAGCTGTCACAAAGCTGGAGGGAAAACGGTTCTGGACGTTGATGCTGATCTGCATACCCATTATGTACGGAGGCAATCTGATCGGAACCTTATTGTCAGCCCTGCTGTCCGGCGGCACCGCGCAAAACGCATTGCTGGACTACATTATGGACAGCCCCCTGTACACCATGGTGGTAGCGGTTCTCATCGCCCCTGTGATTGAAGAGTACATTTTCCGCAAGCAGATCATTGACCGTCTGGGAAAATACGGAGAAAAGACTGCTATTTTCTTTTCTGCCATAACCTTTGGTCTGTTCCACATGAATCTGTTCCAGTTTTTCTATGCCTTTGGTTTGGGACTGATTTTTGCGTATGTCTATACCCGGACAAGACGATTCCGTTATCCCGTAATCATGCATATGATTATCAATTTTATGGGTTCCGTTATCGGGCCTATGCTGCTGAACATGCTGGATCTAGAGGTCCTGGAAGCCCTGGAGACAGGCGAAGCAACCATGGAGCAACTCGTTGGGGCGTTGCCCGGATTGATGGCGTACATGGGCTACACAGGCTTGCTGCTGATTGCAGTGATTTCCGGTTTTGTACTGCTGATCGTCCGGTGGAAAAAGCGGCAGTTCTTCCCCGCTTCTCAGGAATTGCCGGAAAAAACCGGATTCAAAATCAGCTATGGGAATGTAGGCACGGCCCTGTTTACAGCATTGTGTCTGGTAATGATCGTTGTTTCTTTGGTATCCGGAATGTTATAAAAATGTAAGGCGAACCGCAAATGCGGTTCGCCTTTTCACGTAGAAAGGGAGGGTCACCAGACCCTCCCTTATATTATGGAATTCCAAAAATCAGACAGCCAGGAAGAACTTCACCAGGAACAGTGCGGAGATGGCGTAGGTCAGCAGAGAAACTTCCTTTGCCTTGCCGCCGAAGATCTTCATGATGGTGTAGGAAATCAGACCGATGCCGATTGCGTGGCCGATGGAACTGGAAACAGGCATACCGATGAGCATCAGGCTAACGGGAACCATCTGGTCCATGTCGTTGAAGTCCACCTTCTGAAGGCCCTGGAGCATCAGAACGCCAACGTAAATCAGAGCAGCGGAGGTAGCGGCGGCAGGAATGATGGCGGCAATGGGAGCGATGAAGATGCAGGCCAGGAACAGCACGCCGCAGACCAGGGTGGTCAGACCGGTACGGCCGCCGGCTTCCACACCGGAAGCGGACTCCACGAAGGTAGTAACGGTGGAGGTGCCGGTGCAGGAACCAACAATGGTGCCCACAGCGTCGGACAGCAGAGCTTCCTTCATGCCCGGCATATTGCCATCCTCATCCACCATGCCGGCCCGGGAGGCAGTGCCCACCAGGGTGCCGATGGTATCGAACATATCGATGATGCAGAAGGTAACTGTCAGGGTGATGACGGTGAACCAACCGATTTCCACAAAGCCCTGGAAGTTGAACTTGAAGAAGGTGGTTTCCATCATATCAGCAAAGGGAGGCACGAAGGAAGCGGTTGCCAGAGAAGAGAAGGGATTGGTGTTCAGGAAAGCAAAGGAGCCAACCCAGTAAACCACGGAGGCAATGAGCATGCCGAACAGAACGGAGCCCTTGATGCCCTTCTTGGCCATAGCCACGATGGCGAACAGGCCAACAAACATGGTCACAACGGTCAGAATCATGGTTGCATACCCGGCATCGCCCATGTTGGCCTTCAGCACGCTGGGAGTCAAAGCACCGAAGAAGTCCCGCATGACGTAGAAAGGAGCAGCAAAGCCATTGCCCTCAGCGTAGATACCCACGTTGGAGCCCAGGCCGATGTTCATCAGCATCAGACCAATGGCGGGAGAGATGCCCAGGCGAATGCCCAGAGGGATGGACTCAACAATCTTCTCACGGACATTGAAGATGGACAGAACAACAAATACGATACCCTCAACCAGGATGATGATCAGTGCAGCCTGGAAGGAAGCAACGTAGGTCATGCCGGTCATGGCAACGATGTTGCCAACGACAACAGCAAAGAAGCTGTTCAGGCCCATGCCGGGAGCCATGCAGAAGGGCTTGTTTGCCAGGAAAGCCATGCAGAACATGCCAACAGCGGATGCAATGCAGGTTGCCATGAACACGCCATTCCACAGAGCGGAACCGGTGTCAAAGTTGGTCAGCAGATTGGGGTTCAGTGCGATGATGTAGGCCATGGTCATAAAAGTGGTCAGACCGGCTACGATTTCTGTCTTTACGTTGGTGCCGTTTTCATTCAGCTTGAAAACTTTTTCAAACATAAAAATCATACCTTTCTTTCTATATTTCCAGCTATGCCGGTAAAAAAGACACTTTCATTGTAGCAAATTGTGGGAAAGAATCCAATTAGGAGAGAGGCCAAAATTATGAATAATTTGTGTCCCCTTTTGGGCAATTTGACAAAAGCGCAAAATCCCGGCTGCTTTCGCAGCCGGGGACTGTCCTTTTATTTGGTATCTCTCTTGCGGTAAAGATAGATATCCAGCTTCTCTTTCATATTCTGAGGAATTTCCCGGGCCACGGGGCAATGCTTGGCATTAGCCATCCGCTCTGTGAAGGCAACGATAAAATTAATGTCCTCCACCATCTGTTCCCCCTTCATAACGGCCACGGTATCATAGCTATTGTGAATCGTAGCCGTATTCTGGGGCGCGATCCGGGCAAAGGACACAGCAGGGATTCCCTTGTCCGCAAAAGGCGTGGAGTCGCTGGAATATACATCCTGGCTGCCTACCATGCCAAAGCCCAGTTCGGAGGCCATATAGGAAATATAGTGGCACAGCTTCTCCTCCGCAGTGGCGCAGTAGATGAATTTGCCCATGATGCAGCCAATCATGTCCAGATTGATATTTAGCACACAGTCTTTCAGATTCTCTTCCTTTTCGCAGTAGGCTTTGGCGCCCAGAAGCCCCCGCTCCTCGCTGCCGCACCAGATGAACCGCAGACCATAGCGGTGGGGATGCTTGGTGAAGTATTCCGCAATACCCAAAAGGCCAACAGAGCCGGACATATTGTCGTAAGCGCCCTGGGAAAGGGATGTGGAATCATAGTGGGCAGTCAAAGCAATGTACTGGGGAATCTCACCGGGCAGATCCAGGATCACATTGTGGGAATTTCCGGTGTATTCCTTCTGCTTCAGCATGATTTTTGCTGTGGATACGCCCTTGTTGATGAGCTTGATGGCATCCTTGGCGTTGATATTCACGCCCAGCAGTTTGTTCCCCTTGTGGACCGCGGCCCGCAGTTCCCGCTGATCGATGTCACAGTCGGCGTAATTTGCGTTGCCGTCATAGGTCACAAATCCCACCGCGCCCTGTTCCAGAATATCCTGGTAAGTCCAGTACCGCAGGTAACCGTCCAGCATAACGATTTTACCCTTGCACAAGCTGAGGGAATAGGGATCCGTACTGCGCAGGTAATAGAAAGGAGCTTCCACTTCCCCGGAACCGGCGCAGAGGTAGCCCTTGCAGGGAATTTCCTCTCCGTCAGCCATGAAAATTGCCTCCTGCATATCTGCCATATCCACTTCGAAAGGCTCCACCGTAGCGGTCAAGCCCAGCTTCGATACCTCTTTTTGTATGTAATATGCAGTCTGTAATTCCTCGGGGCTGCCGCCCATGCGGACATAGGCCGTATCCTCAAAAATCTTCATGATTTGCTTGGCATCCATAATCGTTACCTCCTTTGTTTTCTTTATGGTAACCCATTCCCGGGCAGATTGCAAGAAAAATCCCCGGCAGAGCCGGGGATTCCGTCAGAAGCTTGCTTCAAAGTAATACCAGTGGTCCAGAATTTTCTGGGTGGCACCTTGGTTGTCCCCTTTGCCCTTCCAGCGCCAATATTCATGGCCATGCTGGACCAGTTTCCATTGGCCGTTCTGGAATGTCAGAGGTACATCGTCCCAGGAGTAATAGCAGCCATAGTAGGTGGATTCGGAGCCGAAACCGGCATTGATCAAAATGAACTCCGTCATGTCGTGTTCCCCTTTCCAGGTGTTGACCGCTTTCACACCCGGGATTACAGGAATGCCGTTGTGGTCCAGTAATGGTTCTTCGATCTGCTTATGGTGCAGATAAATGAAGGCTTTCACCCGCAGAAAAGGATTATTAAAAAAAGAAGCCAGCAGAATCAGGAGCAAAAGGACCGCATAAAACCGTTTCTTTTTCCAAAACTTCACGCAAATCCCCCCTTTTTGATTACTATACCAAAAGGCAGGGAGCCTGTCTACCGGGTTAAGGAAATCTTATACTTTCCGTATGACACCGCAGGCGATCTTCTCCCCCGCGTTTCCCGCTGGCTGGGACTGGAAATCGTCCGGACCGTTATGGATAACCACCGTCCGGCCAATAACCTCCTCCGGGATGAAGCGATCCGTCATCACTGCCATGTAGGCTTTCCCGCGGCATCCCAGCAGGGGCGGCATGTCTCCGGCATGTTTCGGATGAGGAAGCTGTCCGGGATTATAGTGGCCTGCGGTATTGGCAAAGTCCTCTCCCCTGCAGTTTCCACCCTCATGGATATGGAATCCATAGAAGCCGGTTTCCGTTTCCGGCAGTCCGCAGATATTGGCAATCACCACCGTGTTGCTTCCATGGTGATAAAACAGCACGGAACCTGTAATACAGGAAAAATGTATTCCCCGGATGCTGGCGCAGGCCACCGGTTGTCCAAACACTTGATTCAAGTTATCACCTCTGTTCAGCTTATGGCTTAGACACAGGATTATTCTTCTGAAATTCCAAAAGAATTTGCTTGACAGAACCGGAAAAGGGTGCTATAATATCGCTCGTGGTGAGTGATTCAACCGCGTCTTATGGGCCTTTAGCTCAGTTGGTTAGAGCCTCCGGCTCATAACCGGATAGTCCCGGGTTCGAATCCCTGAAGGCCCACCAGTTTATTCAGGCCTTCGCCTTTTTGAATATAGGGGTATAGCTCAATTGGTAGAGCGGCGGTCTCCAAAACCGTAGGCTCAGGGTTCAAGTCCTTGTGCCCCTGCCAAAAAACTGCAACAGCTTTTGCTGTTGCAGTTTTTTGCTTTGGAACGAGGACTTGAAAATTTTTATGCAACAGTCCGGTGGACTGTTGCTCGCCGTCAGTTTGATGACGGCGACACTATAATTGGCTCCCTTTTGGGGAGCCAATGAAGCAAGACCTTGTGCCCCTGCAAAGAACACTTCGATGTTTATGCATCGGAGCGTTTCTGATTTCGTGCGAGGATTTGAAGATTAGAATACAACCTGCATTTCTCTACCCTTAGGAAGCCTTGGCAGCAAGCCACGGTCGCGGTATGGGATTATTTTAATCCGGCTGGTGTTGAAAGATGAAAAATTTATGCTATAATATTATTTTATAATGGTATATGTATCCTTTCTGTAAATTACGAGGTATTTGCAATGAAAAGCCTGTCTTTCTCCAGTGCCCTTCATAACTGCTTGAAAAATATTTGTTTTCTGTTCTCATCCATAGCGGCACTGTGTCTGTTCGTATCCCCTTCCCTTATTTCCATTATGCTCACTGCTATGGTTTTCGTAGCAGTCGTGATTGTTGCCGCATGCAATGTCGTTAAGCCTGCCGTCAAGCTTCTCCGAAATCAGCAAGTCATCACCCTGCTTCTGTCCGTATTGATTTGCTGCCTGGGTTTTTACATGTTCAATACGTCCTGGGCTCTCTCCAGCATGGTGGCAGCTGTGGCTGGAATTATTGGTCTGGGCGCCTCTTCGTTTTTATTCCTTTCCGGTGTCGCAGGAGCCGTGGTTGGTTTTTACGCAATCTTTGTCCTGTCCCGCTGGATGGTATTCTGGGCAGTTAAGTTGATGAAAGAGCATCTGCCGGTACAGCAGAAGGAAGAAATTCTGGCCAACCTGAAGCGGAATTGGTTCTTCCCTGTTTCCGGATTCCTCTTTTTCTTTTTGAGTGCAACACTGACCCTTGGATCTGCCATCGCGTTTGCCATTGCCTCTTTAATTGCCCTTTTGGTCGCCTCTCAGTTTTCTTCCATCTGGTCTTATACCAACAATCACAGTCTGATGCTGCGTATTCTGTCCATCGTAACGGCTGTTGGCATCTGTCTGGGAAACCATGACTCCATGTTCACCACTTGGTCCGATTCCTCCAGGGTCCTTTTTGCTCCATGGCTTCCGGCCTCCTTTATTGCTCCCGGCATGATCACCGTTTTGCTCGCATTGGCTTCCGTTTATTTTGTTTACTTCTGTCTTCTGGTTTTCTGGGGCAGAATGACTAAAGTTTTAAGCGAGTCCGGTGTGTTCCGGGAAATCTCCCATATCGAATGGATTTTGTATGCATTTCTCATGATCGCATCCATCTGCTTCATGGTCTTCTCCTTTTCCCAGTCCCAGGCATTTTACGGCACAGAGCTTTCTTATGACATTATCTACACCAGTGACTCCCCCGACTTGGTCAAGGGAAATGTCTACCTGGCGTTAACCTACATCGAAAACGATCTTCGCCAGCCTTTGTTCGCTTTGTTTTCGGCACCTTTTACCGGTATTCCGTATTTGATTGCCAGATTGTTTGGTGCCTCCGCCACTGTTCGGGCGATCCTTTTAAACAGCGTGCAGGTCGTCATGCTGTTTGCTGCCAATTTGATGCTCACCAGAATGATGAAGCTGGATTCCGTGAAGCGTATCTGTTTCCTGCTGCTGACCTTCTGCACCTACACGCAGCTGCTTTTCACACTGATGATGGAGCAATATATTGTCGCCTACTTCTGGCTGATTTTTTGCATGTATCTCATCGCGGAAAAGCAGCAGCCGGATCGAATCGCGCTTTGGGGTGCCGGCGGCACCCTGCTGACCAGTCTGATCCTGCTTCCGTTCCTGTCTGACAAATCGCCTGTCAAGGATTTCAAGGCATGGTTTATGGATATGGTGAAGTACGGACTGGAATTTGTGGGTCTTATGCTTGTGTTCTGCCGTTTTGATGTGTTCTTCAATTTCGTTTCCTCCGCTTCTCAGCTAAGCGGCTATACAGGAAATGCCATTACCCTTTTTGACAAGATCTGCCAGTATACCGCGTTTTTGGCCAGCTGTTTTGTCGCGCCCAATGCAGGTGTTACCGCAACCGCTTACGAGCATATCTCCTGGCAGCTGGATCCTGCCACCGGCATTCATTTCGTGGGCGTTTTGATTCTTGTGCTGGCCCTTGCCAGTGCCCTTTGGAACCGTGATAAAAAGAGCAGCCTTCTGGCCGCAGGCTGGGTTGGCTTCTCCGTTGTGATGCTTTTCATCCTCGGATGGGGTACCCAGGAAAACGGTTTGATTCTGTATGCACTGTACTTCGGATGGGCATTTTCCGCTCTTCTGTTCCAGCTGGTTGAGAAAATCGAAAGCAGACTGAAGATCCGATTCCTGGTTCCTGCATGTACTGTCTGCGCTGTCATTGCGCTGCTCATGGTGAATATTCCTGCCATTATGGAACTGATTCATTTTGCCATTGCCCATTACCCCGTGTAAGGAGGAAACTGCATGAAGCACTATCTGAAGCTGATGCGTGTGCATCACTACATCAAAAACTTCCTTGTGTTTGCAGCACTGGCTTGCAGCGGTCAGCTATTCAATATGGAAAAGCTGACTGCAGGAATTGCCGCCTTTGTGGCGTTCTGTATGGTTTCTTCGGTTGTGTACATCGTCAACGATATCCGCGACCGGGAGAAGGACCGCAGACATCCTACCAAGTGCAAGCGTCCCATTGCCGCAGGCACCGTATCTGTCAAGGGTGCCTGGATTTTGGCTGCGATTCTGTTGGTCATCGCCATTGTCTGCAACAGCATTGTTTTTCATTGGGCTTCCACGGCACTTTTGGTACTGTATCTTGTTCTGAATCTGGCTTACAGCTTTGGGCTGAAAAATATCCCTATTGTGGATATTACCATTCTGGTGGCAGGATTTCTGATCCGCATTCTGTATGGTGCCTTCGTAACGGAAATCATCATTTCCAACTGGCTGTATCTGACGGTAATCGCTCTGTCTTTCTACTTTGCTTTAGGTAAGCGCAGAAATGAGCTGAAGCATATCAGCGGCGGGGAAACACGGCAGGTTCTGAAATCCTATCCCATCAGTTTCCTGGATAAGAACATGGGCATGTGTCTGACTCTGGCAAACGTATTTTATGCTCTGTGGAGCATGGATGAGAAAACCAAGTCCTTCTACAACAACGATTATCTGATCATCACCGTCCCCATCGTTCTGCTGATCACCATGAAATACAGCCTCGACATTGAAGGTGAGTCTGACGGGGACCCTGTGGAAGTATTGCTCCACGATAAGGTCCTGCTTGCCCTGTGTGTTGTCTATCTGGCAGTAATGCTTCTCATTCTGTACTAATCGTCCACTTTTAAAGGTCAGCGCCATAGGGCGCTGACCTTTTTGTAATGAATGGCTCGATTGACAGTGCCGCTTTCCTATGTTAAAATGAACATGTTCATAAATATAGATTAGGAGGGAATTCCATGCGTCATATTCTGTTTGCATCCTGTGTCCCCATGCTGTGGGTCATCACCCTTGCGGACGTTGTTTTCACAGTCCTGCTGTTTTCCCGTTATTCCAAATCAAAGAATCTTCTTTATCTGCTGTCCGCTCTGATCTGTGTGGGTCTTAGCTACGATGCGCTGATCCTGGCGCTGGGCAGCTTCTGGTCAGAGGGTGTCCTGCTCATGGGGTTCAGCCGTATGCGCTATGTGCTTCACGGCGGATTGATTCCGCTGATTTTCCTCATCTGCGCCTATGCTCTGGATTTCAAAGGGTTCTGGAAGAAGGCCGCCTGGGTCTTTACAGCTGTGCTGATCCTCCTGGGTGTTTCCGATGGATGTGTGCGCACCATTGGTGCTGTAGAAATGGCCGGTATCTGCCGCTATGCCTCTGTTTCTGCCCCGGTCTGGGCAGATATTGTCAACGGTCTGTTGACCTTCGGCACCGTGATCCCCATGATGATCGCAGGTGTTGTGGTATGGAAAAAGCAGGAAACTCCTTACCTGTTCCTGTCCGCATTTCTGATGTTCCTGTTTTCCGGTCTGGGCGCCGCCTGTATGGAGCTGATGTTCTACATCAGTATGTACGGTGAACTGCTGATGGCGCTGTTTCTGTATCTGTACACCAACAAAAAAGTTTCCATGGTATAAAATTTCACCCGGCTCCCAAGGAGCCGGGTGTGTTCGTTATCTGGCGAATAGGATTCCCAATAGCAGACAGGTCTGGCCCACGGCATTGATGATCTGAGCCGTCCAGTTGGAATGGGCATCATTACGCTGGAACTTATGCTTGCGGTACCAACTCATGGTGAACATCAGTAAGATCCAGGCGATAAAAAACAGGACGCTGGGAACGCCGGTCACCGCAGCCAGAACGGCAGACCAGTTGATTTTCTTTAAACCGGTCACCAGGCTTCCAAGGATAAAACCGAAGCCCGTGATCTGCATCGGCACAAAAGGCTTGTTCAGCCACTTGATATCCTTCTTCGCAAGTCCCAGAACCAGCTTCCAGGCCACCTTGCAGCACCCTGCCAAAACACTCAGGGTCGCACCGATCATAAAAATCGGCGAGTCAAACCGGCTGGCAATGATCACCATGCTGATGCCGAAGCTTAAAACCGGAATAGCATCCACCAACGCCAATGCAAGCGTAAAACCTTCCATTTTCGTACCTCCATAATTTAGTTAGCTTATTATACCATTTCCGAAAACTCAATTCCATGGACATATCGCATAAGTTTTTTGCCCCCATGCGGTGCAAAAGGTCAAACTTTTCCCGCAGGAATTGACACGCTTCCAAAAAGGTGGTATCTTGATACTGAACGTGTTCATAAAAGGAGAGATTGCGATGAATGCCAAAGAACTGAAAGCATCCCGGGTGCAGCTGTTCCGTGATGCTGCAAATTTCAAGAAAACCGACCGGATCCCTCACTTTGCCAACGTGGTCACCTGGAAAGTTTTTGACGCAGGCTATACCCTGGACCAGGCCATGACTAACTTTGATGTACTGGAAGATTCCGTTGTAAAATTCCTGGACAATTACCCCGTAGACGGTCTGATGGATGTGGGCATCCGCAATCAGTTCACCGTCACCGAAGCCTTCGGTGATGGCGGCTACTATTACTACGACGAAAATGTGGTCGGTATCCACGACCATGCCCACTGCACTGTGGATACACTGATGCAGTATCTGGATGACCCCCAGAAGTACGCATGGGAAGTGATTCTGCCCAAGAAATACGGCGAAAGCTGGGACGAAAAGGGTCTGGATATCTGGAAAAAGACCTTCTCCGAGTACATGAAGTATGTCATGTACATTCTGCATATGTCCGGCATCACCGGCAAGCAGTATGGTCTGCCCTCCCTCTCCCCCAACAATCCTATGATGGGTGCCATCGTTCTGGGCATTGAAGAGCTGTTCTCCAACCTGCTGGGTATCCAGCAGCTGAGCGTTGCCATGCGCCGCAGCCCGGACAAGATTGAGGAGTTCATTAACCGCTGGGATGCAGAGCGGATCACCCCCGCCATTGAAAAGATCAAGAACGGTAAGGGTCCCAACTACAAGTACTGTTTCGACTCTTCCATTCTGATGCTGGCCCACAACGTGATGAACAAGAAGCAGTTCGAACGGTTCTACTGGCCCCATATGAAGGAGCTTCTGGATGCGTATGCCGAAAAGGGCATGAATGTTCGTATTTTCACAGAAGGCAGCATTCTCCGGTTTGCGGAGTATTTCAAGGACTACCCCAAGGGAACCCTTACCTTCCATATTGAGCAGGATGATCCCTTTGCGTTCCGGGAGGCGCTGCCCAATGTCTGCATCATGGGCGGTCTGACCACCGAACTGCTGAACAACGGTACCCCCGAGGAATGTGTTGCCTATACCAAGCGGCTCTGCGACGAGTTAGGCAAGGACGGTGGCTTCATCCTCTCCGAAGGCAAGATGCTTTCCTACCGCAATGACGCCAAGCGGGAAAACTACAAGGCTGTCTGCGACTTTGTAAGCAATTACAGACTGTGAGGTGCGCTATGAGTAAGAATATTTACAAGTCTTATCCCGAGGGCTACCAGAAGCTGATGAAGAAGATCGTCCCCTGGTACTTTGGCCCCATGCGCCAGAAAATGATGGCTCTGCTGCTGACCATATTGACCGACGGTTGAGCCGGTCTGGACCGGCGGCTAATTCGTTACCAACCCATTGCATCCCATTACACCCTTTGGGCCCCTCGACCGTAGCTGCCGGGGTGGCTAGGCGAGGAACAAGGAGATTCCCTATGATCATTATTGGTGAAAAAATCAACGGTGCCATTCCTTCCATCAAGCAGGCCATTGCAGAGAAGAATGAGGCACTGATCATCGAGCGGACTCTGGCCCAGGCCAAAGCCGGCGCCAATTTCCTGGATTGCGCCCCCAGTACCGCTACGGAAATCGAATACGGTACCATGGTCTGGCTTATCGGCCTGATGCAGGGCTGCACCGATGTTCCCCTGTGCATTGATTCCCCCAACGCCGCATTGCTGGCCCGGATTCTGGAGGAAGGCCATGTCAAAAAGCCCGGTATGGTAAACTCCGTCAACGAGGAAGGTACAAAATGTGAAACCATCTTCCCCCTCATTGCCGGTACCCCCTGGGAGGTTGTGGGTTTGACCTGCGACCGGGATGGCATCCCCGCTGATCCTCAGAAAAAGGTGGATATTGCGAAGCGGATCATTGACAAGGCTGTCAAGTATGGTGTGGCGCTGAATCAGCTGCACATTGACCCCTGTGTCATGGCTCTGGCTACCATGCCCACCGCCATGCAGGATTTCGCTTACTGCATCGAAAATATTCACGCCTATGCCCCGGAGGTCAAAGTCACCGGTGCCATTTCCAACATCAGTTTTGAAATGCCTGCCAGAAAGTATGTAAACCAAAACTGCATGGCTTATGCCATTGCCGCAGGTCTGGACAGCGCCATTATGGACCCCACCAGCGCTGACATGATGGGTACCATCTTCGCCTGCGAAGCTCTGCGCCTAACGGATAAAGGCGGTAGAAAATATAACCGGGCCTACCGCAAGGGTTTGTTCGGAACCAAGAAATAAAGGAGCGTTTAACTATGATTGATTTTGAAGCTTTGGCCGCCGCTATGGGTGAGCTGGATGAAGATACCGTTAAGGAAATTCTGGAAGCTGTTATGGTCGAGGGCGGCAAGGAAGCAAACGCCGCCATGGAAGCCTGCCAGAAGGGCATGGACACCGTAGGCAAGCTCTTTGAAGAAGGCGAATACTTTGTTGGCGATCTGATCTATGCCGGTGAACTGATGACCGATGCCGTTACCATTCTGAAAGATGCGCTGGTAGAGGGCGACAGCTCCGGTCCCAAGACCCGGATGATTCTCTGCACCGTCAAGGATGACCTCCACGACATCGGCAAGAACATTGTCCGTTCCATGCTGGAAGCCAACGGCTTTGACGTGCTGGATCTGGGCATCGACTGCCCCGCTTCCAAGGTCGTGGAAACCGCCAAGGCTGAGGGCATCAAGATTGTAGCCCTGTCCGGCGTACTGACTCTGGCGCTGGATTCCATGAAGGCCACCGTGGATGCTATCAAGGAAGCCGGCCTTGACTGCAAAGTCATTATCGGCGGCGCTCCTGTATCCGCCGATGCCTGCAAGAACATCGGCGCTGACGAGTGGGCCCACAGCCCCCAGAAGACCGTTGCCACTTGTAAAAAATGGGCCGGCAATGCCGGTTGAGAATGCGTAATCGGGTTTATCATTTTCTTTACACATCTTGATTGTGCTCGGTAACGTTTCATTTCCCGGAACGAAAGAAATCCCCTGCCGTTCGGCAGGGGATTTTTCATGCAGTCAGGCAACCAGCCATTTGTACTTTTCCACGCTGTACAGAGGAATGAAAGGTACCAGAATGGGTACAGTCTTGACATACTTCTGGTATTCGGGGTCATTGCCATAGTTCTTGTTCTGGCGGATCTCCAGGCGGCGGGCACCGCTGAACATAACGAAAATGATACCGATGTATCCGGTGAGAACCACGGCCCACTGCCAGCCGGTGACAGCGCCGATGCCGGAAATCAGCACACCGGTCCAGAAGATCATCTCACCTAAGTAGTTGGGGCAGCGGACGATCCGGTACAGGCCGGTATCCACAAACCGGCGGGGATTGATCTTCTTGGCGTTGTTCTTCTGGATGTCCGCGGCGGATTCCAGAACGATGCCGCAGACCATGATGACTGCGCCGATATAAGTCCAGACATTGGTGCCGGAGCCGTTGTGCAGCCGGTAGAACACACCGGAAATCTGGGTGACGTACAGAACAGCACAGGTGACCCAGATGGCAATCTTCACGCCGAAGGGAACAGTCTTACCGTCCTTGATCTCACCGGTCATGTTCTTCTTGTAGGAGCTGCTCTTGAACTCCCGAATAGCCAGATAGCCGCCCAAACGGCAGCCGTAGATGATGAACAGCACACAACAAAGAATGGTGCCCAGGCTCAGCCCCTGGCCGTACAGCAGGAGCATTGCCAGGCCCTCCGCAGCGATGGAGAAGCCATAGCCCAGAGAAATGAACCAGACGTAGTTCTTAAAACCGATGGAGCTAACGATCATGCAGACTGCAAACAGCAGCCAAAAATTCATGGGAAATACCATTTTTATTCTCCTTTAGATGTTAAATTCTTTCAGACCGGCCTTGTGCAGGGTCACAACGCCCCACAGAAGCAATCCCTGGCCCACACAGTTGATACTCTGCTCCACCCAGTTTACCCAGGCCAGGGAGGCGTCCTGACCGGACATGGCACCCATGCCCATGGAGCATAAGAAAGCCGCCATGAACAGCACCATAGCACCCTTTTTCTTCATTTTCACAGCAAGAATGCTCAAAACCGTGCAGATACTGCCCAGACCCAAAACCATCATCATGATGAAAATGAAGCTGCCGCTGAACAGCGGCGGAGCCACTGCCAGACAGACCGTCTTCCGGGATGCGACCATCCAGACAATACCCAGGCCCGCCAGCAGAAAGCCGATGGACTGCACCGGCAGAAACATAGTGTTCAACGCGGAAAAATCACAGATCCCTGCCGCATACAGCAGCTTCCACAGTGCCTTCAAAAAACCGGCAGTAAAAATATTGATGGTTCCGGCAGCGAAGAGGGCAAACTGGCTCTTTCGCATTTTGTTGTACAGATCCTGCTGCAGAAGGGCAGCGGCATACCCGAAGAAAAGCACGGGTACAAAATCCATCAGCGCCATGGGAATTGTAAAGTTGTACATATGGATCCCTCCATCTGATGTAAACGATCCGTTACTTCTTATTCTTTTCCTTTGCCCGCTTGTCGTTGATGATCTTCATTTCTGCAGCGGTGATCAGCTGGCAATTGTTCTCCTTGGCCCAGTCCACGCATCCCTTCAGCACCAGAGGCAGGAATACACGGGGCACGTTCAGAATGGTTTCCAGAGCATCGTCGGTGAACTTGACCACATCGTCAGCCCGGTCTGCAGCGTAACGGACAGATTCCAGGGTCTGCTTACGGATGGGCAGCAGCTCGACACGCATCCAGGTCTTCCGGTGGAACCAGAAGTTCTTGGAGTCACGGTAGCCATAGTCCACAGGCAGAGGCGGGAAATCCTGGGCACGAACGCCATTGATGATGGCATCGCTGTACTTCTTCTTCATGAGGATCTTGTCCACCTTCAGAATGAAGTGAGCGCCGAACTTGGAAGTAATACCGTTGAAATCATGGTAAGGAGGCTCATAGCCGTGAAGCTCACCGGGCTGGTCATTCTGGGCATTGTCCAGCTCCCGGACCCAGGTGCATTCAATGACCTGGATGGCATCGGTCAGAACCAGAGGGCGCTTCTCACCGGTCTCCTCCTCCACAATACCCTTTTCCAGCTTGAACTGGCAGCCGGGCATCTTATCTTCGGGCTTGTCGCCGGGCCAGGAAAGCTTGACGCATTCCTTGAAGGTCTTGGGCTTATCGTCCACAAAGTTAATGGCGCACTTGCCGCTGCGCAGAATGTTCTGAGCGGTGTTGGAAGAGTTGCGGCAGGAAAGCAGCATGGCATAGTAATCCTTACCGGCTACATAATAGGGCTGCACCAGAGAGTAGGGACCCAAGGTAGTGGAGCCATCTTCGCAGAGGGTGCTGATAACTACTGTGGGCATAGGGAAGAACAGAGAGGTCTGATAAAAGTTGTCAACAACGCGCAGGTTTTCAAAGCTGGACATAAACAAAACTCCTTTGCATAAAAAATAGGGGCTGCAGCGTGCAGCCCCCCCATGTGTTTTCAGAAGCGGCACGTCAAAACAGTTTTTCAATCATGCCGTTAATTTCATCGAAGGATTTTCTGGCCATAGTCCAGGTCAGCAGCGCCTCAGCCACAAATTCCGCAGCAAAATCGCTGTCGCAGAATTTCCGCAGCGGCTCCGCCAGCTGGCTTCGCAGCAGGCCATGGTAATTGCTGAAAGACCCGGCAAAATTTGCCGCAGCCCCCTGGTCCCGGAACAGGTTCTGATGCCGCCGTGCATACTGTACAAGCTGATCGTAAATGCAACGGGCAACCGGCATCGGTACATCCGAATACGCACTTACCGCCTGGATGGTTGCGATGCATCCGTTCCAGTCCTCCAGCATGAAGGTTGCCAGCAGATCATCCTTGGAGGGGAAATAGTTATAAACTGTTCCCACACCAACACCGCAGGCTTTTGCCACGCTTCGAATGGTCATAGCTGTATAGCCTGCTTCGTTGATCTGCTTTTGCGCCTCTTCCAGCAGTCTTCTTTCCAGATTTTCGATGATTTTGGGCATAAAGACTCCTTTTGTGAACACGTTCACATAAATACAGTATAGTTGAGTTATTAAAAAATGTCAAGAATTTATCCATTTCTTTCACCGGAAAAATACCGGTTTCACGCAATAACCCAGAATCTTTTAATATATTTTATCAGCTTTCCGACGCAAATTCAAGGCTTTGCCTTGAATTCCGCAGTCCCGCATCTCTTCCTAGTGAAAAACCACCCCGGAACAGGGTGGTTTCCTTTCATCAGCGAACGCCAAACAGGTCTCCCAGCAGCTGGTTACCCAGCATAGACTGGGTGGCGATCATATAGGGCATGACGATTACATCGTCAATATCATATTCTTCGCAGAATTTCTGCAGATTCATGGCATAGTATTTCCGGTAATCGATGGAATAGACATTGTGATAATTCTGGGTCAGGAAAGGCACAAAGCAGTTACCGAAGGAGTCCTTCACCACCACGCAGTTGGGTGCATCCGGCAGATCATGGTTGGTAACCTGGGTGATGGGATCATCGCCGGACAGGAAAGTCAGATATTTCGTATTGGCATCCCGCTGAGTCATGTCCGCAAGCAAATCCCCTTCAAAGGTGTTATTAAACTCATCCGTAATGATACAGGTGATATCTCCCTGGGGGATATAAGCGTACACGTTATCTCTTTTGATGGCATTGGGACGGGAAGCCTGGCCGCTCAGACTTCCGATGAACTCACCCTGGTCCCACTCTTCAAAGTCACTCAGTTCAGCGGGGGTGTAGCCAAGGGCTTCACAAACGGCACGATAGCTGTAATAAGCACCCCGGGCTGTCCAGTGGTGGTCTGTGCGGAAGTAAATGTACTCACTGTTGTGGGGTACGATGGCAGAATAGGTATCCACTTTGATGACATTGTCATTCATACCTCCATGGAGATAGTTGACAATCTCATTCTGTGGGGCGCAGTTCAGCTGTTCCAGATACTGGTTCTCGATCATAATGCCAATGGCCGTGGGAGGGGGCGCGCTGACCACATTGACACCCTTGGGTGCCATAATGTCTGCAAACTTATTCATCACATTAATGTATCTGTCGCTTTCCACCCGTGAAAAGCCCAGACTGTTGAACAGGCTGTCGCCGATCTGAATCACCGCGCCGGGTGTCAGGTTGAATTCACCTGCATCAATTCCGCCCCATTCGGTGGGTTCCGGCTCTGTGGGTTCCGTTTCCACAGGCGCAGATTCTTCCGTTTCCTTGGGAACAGCAATTGTTTCCGTAGGCTTCGGGGCCGTTTCCTTAGGTGCTTCAGGAGTCACTGGAATGGCATCATTTTGCATGATCTCGCCGGAAATGGCAATTTCCGAGTAGCCATGCAGAGACTTCATATTGGAAGAAAGGCTGATCCAGCTTTCCCGGCCGGGGAAGGTATCAGAGAACCAGAGGGTGATATCATCGAAATAGCTGCCGGAAGCCAGCGCTTCCCAGCTGAATTCGGGAAATTCCGCCAGATTCCGCTTTTCTGTATAGGACTGGGTGGGCCGCAGGGGGATAATAAATGCCACCACCGTCAGTACCAGCAGCACCAGAAAGAACGGAACAGACAGTTCCCATCCGGGCTTATGTTTAGGTTTATTGTTCATATCAGACATAGGGCAACCTCAAAACTGGAAGTAAATAAAGGGATTGTAGCTGTCGCCAACCAGACAGGCCGTAGACAAAAGCAGTAATACAACCGGAAGGACGGCATAAAACACCATGTCCCAGATTTTCATAGAAATCTCATTGCTGTAAACAACGTTCTCCAGCTTGATGCGCAGCCATTTCACTGCAGGAGTGCTTGCCACAGCCGCCACAGCCAGCAGGAACATGTTGCTCTTCAGCTGAATCTCCATGGTGAAGCTGCTAAAGGCATTGCCGTTGAGACCGAAAAGGCTCTTGACCAGGGTCAGACCCAGCTGGGTATTGGTATAGCGGAAAATGACCCAGCCAATGAGCACAACCACCAGCAGGTACAGATTGGACAGCACAGGGATCTTTTCCAGCAAAGGCTTCAGCAAGAAGCGCTCCAGCATCAAAAACAGGAAGAACCACAAGCCCCACAGCAGGAAATTCCAGCTGGCACCGTGCCACAGACCCGTCAACGCCCAGACAACAAAGGTGTTGAAAACCATACGCAGCTTGTTGCATCGGCTACCGCCCAGGGGGATGTACACATAGTCCCGGAAGAACGTTCCCAGGCTCATATGCCACCGCCGCCAGAATTCGGTGACGGTGCGGGAAATATAAGGATAGTTGAAGTTTTCCAGATAATGCAGGCCGAGCATCTTACCCATGCCGATAGCCATATCGGAATAGGCAGAGAAGTCCAGGTAAATATGCAGCGCATAGGCAATAAGGCCCAGCCAGGCACCCAGCACAGGTATATTTTCCAGGGTCTGCACATTGGCAGCCAGCTGGGTTACATCCGCCGCCACACTGTCGGAAAGAATCAGGGTTTCTGCCAGTTCGCCGCAGGGATTGGCCAGCAGCGCTTTCTTGGCAAGACCGGCACAGAACCGGGACACACCGGCTGCCAGTTCCGGTTTGCGGGGTTCACCGCTGAACAATTCCTGGTCGATGGTCTTATACCGGACGATCGGGCCTGCGATGCACTGATGGAACAGCGCGGCATACAGCAGCACGTTCCAGTAGCTTTTCTGGACCGGAGCATCCACCCGGTACACATCAATGACATAGGTCAGCAGCTGGAAGGTGTAGAAGGAAATGCCGATGGGCAGTGCAATGCTGCGAATGAAATCCGGCACTGTGCCAAAGACACTGCAAATAAGACCTGCATATTTGAAGTAGCCGATCAGGCCGATATCGATTACCGCCGCCACAGCCACCCAAAGCCGCTGCATTGTCCTGGTTGCCGCCTTATCCACCTGCAGTGCGCAGAACCAGGAGGCAAAGGCCATAAACATCAGAAGCAGCACATATTTCGGCTCGCCCCAGGCATAGAAAATCAGCGAAAAGACCAGCAGCACAATATTCTGCGCTTTCTGGGTCTTACACAGCACATATGCCAGCAGCGACAACGAAAAAAAGGCATATAAGAAAATCAAACTTGAAAAAACCATAGGTACATACTCCTCTTTGTAACAACAGAGGTATTATAATTTCTTTTTCCCAATTTTGCAACCTTACAGGAAAATTTTCCTTAATTTTCCCCATTCTTTTACCGGCTCTTTTCATTTTTTCGTATCTATGCTATACTAAGCCGAAAGCAGGAGGTGGTCAAATGAGCTGTTGGGGCATGGGAATTACCCAAAGTGATGAATACTGCGAAATTTACGAACGGTTTATGGAAGAATACGATGAAGGCAAACCTGTCAAGGACATTACTGCCGACATACTGGAAGAGTACCTGTCCGAGTTTGATGCAGAAGATGGCATTCTGCATGATGTGTATTTTGCTCTGGCAAAAGGACAATGGATGTGCGGCGGCATTCAGCCGGAGATTCTGCAGAAGGTTCGCTTCATCATCGCTTCCGGGGCGAATCTGGAGTTCCTTCGGGAACTGGAAGCCGATGAACGGGATTTGAAGCAGAGAAAACGGAATCTCGAAAAATTCCTTGCAGGTTTAGAGGCGCCTCGATCTGCTGTACGCAAGCGAAAGATGTCCGAAAGTGCCTATGTCCCGCCAATGAAGCACCCTCCCCTGCCCCCGGTAAGGCTGGGAGATGTGGTAGTCTATCCTGCCAAAGAAGGCTGGCGGGCTTTGCTTGTTATCCAGATCCAGAAGGATCGCGATTTGGGCAAAAGCGCTTCCTGCTTCGTCTGGAACGAACTGTTTGATCAAATTCCAACCACAAATACATTGTGGCGTACCCCGGGACTGATTTTCGGAAGAATCGGCGGCGAGGCTTTTCCGAAGGATATACAGGTCGTCGATAATATCTACACCGGGTCCATGTGGCTTATGGGCCGGGTATACAGCAGCTGGGAGCGCTATATTACGCAGCCTGCCGAAAGCCATCTGCTGTACCGTCCGCTGCCTCAAAATCTATGCGTTCCCTTGAATATTGCCCATGACCATGCCAAAGAATGGTGGTACCGCACTACCGGGCAGCGATTATAAAAGAAAACATCCGCAGGACTCTGCGGATGTTCTTTTCATTTTTCCAGGCCATTCTTAATTATCTTTACCAGCATGTAGATGCCAAGGCCAAGCAGATTCAGCAGCGCTTCCCGGAATAGTCCATTGACCGCTGGTATTTTTTGCTTCCATTTTTGGGAAAACTGTGGTATGATAGGCGCCGACTGATCAAAAAGGAGAATACTATGCAAACGATTACCGAGATTTTGGCCGCAGAACTGGGCCAGAAACTGGAATATGTGGAAAATGTGGTAGCCCTTATGGACGAGGGCAACACCATTCCCTTCATCGCCCGGTACCGGAAAGAAATGCACGGTGCTATGGACGATACCACCCTGCGAAATCTGGAAACCCGCCTTACCTACCTGCGGAACCTCCAGCAACGCCGGGATGAGGTGAAGAAATCCATTGAAAACCAGGGCAAGCTGACGGAACAGCTGTCTGCTGCCATCGATGTCGACGCTACCATGACGGAAGTGGAAGATTTGTACCGTCCTTACAAGCAGAAGCGACGCACCCGTGGTTCTATGGCCAGGGAAAAGGGTCTGGAGCCTCTGTCTGATGCTATTTTTGCTCAGGACGGCCAGGACCCTGCGGTGCTGGCAGAAGCCTACATCGACCCGGAGAAGGGCGTGAATACCGTCGAAGAAGCCCTCCAGGGTGCCAATGATATCATCGCCGAGAATCTGTCTGACGATGCAGACATCCGCAAGGCTCTCCGGGAACTGGTCATGCGCCGGGGTGTGTTCACCTGCAAAGCCGTGGAAGATGCGGAAGAGGACGGCGTTTACAAGCTGTACTACGACTTCTCCCAGCCCATTTCCCGTCTGCTGGACCACCAGATTCTGGCCATGAACCGGGGCGAAAAAGAAGAGATTCTGAAGCCCAATGTGGCCCTGGTGGGCAATGAGGGCGCAGCCTTGGTATGCCGGGCCGCGCTAAAGCCTGTGATGCACATTTCCCTGTTCGTCAAAGCTGCTGCCGAGGATGCCTATGAACGGCTCATCTTCCCTTCCATCCAGAGAGAAGTCCGCAGCGAACTTTCTGACCGGGCCTATGCCGGCGCCATTCACAACTTTGCGCTGAACTTAAAACCTCTGCTGATGCAGCCCCCTGTGAAAGGTTTTGTTACCATGGGTCTTGATCCCGGATACCGCAACGGCTGCAAAGTAGCCGTGGTGGATGCCACCGGCAAGGTACTGGATACCTCTGTGGTTTATCCCACCTTCAGCGAGCGTAAGAAACAGGAGGCCATCACCGTTCTCTCCGGCCTTATGCGCAAGCACGGTGTTCAGCACATTGCCATCGGCAACGGCACCGCCTCCCGGGAAACGGAAGCCATGACCGTGGAACTGCTCCGGTCCTTCCCCAATGCCAGCTATATGATCGTCAACGAGGCCGGTGCTTCCGTGTACTCTGCCTCTCCCCTAGCCGCTGAGGAATTCCCCGAATTTGATGTGAACCTCCGATCTGCCGTGTCTATTGCAAGACGTTTGCAGGACCCCCTGGCAGAACTGGTAAAAATCGACCCCAAAGCCATCGGTGTAGGCCAGTACCAGCATGACTGCCCCCAGAAGGAGCTGGATGCGGCCCTGGGCGGTGTTGTGGAAGACTGTGTCAATGCCGTTGGCGTGGATGCCAATACCGCATCCAGGAGCCTGCTGCAGCAGGTTTCCGGTCTAACCGCCGCTACTGCCAAGAACATCGTGGCATATCGTGAGGAAAACGGCCCCTTTACTTCCCGCGCCCAGCTGAAGAAGGTTCCCAAGCTGGGACCCAAGGCCTTCCAGCAGTGCGCCGGTTTTCTGCGGATCCCCGAAAGCAAGGAGATCCTGGACAGCACCGGTGTTCACCCGGAATCCTACGATGCCGCCAAGGCGCTGCTGAACCTCTTAGGCTGCAAGAAGGGCGACAATCTGTCCGATTTGACCGCCAAACTGGAAAGCTACAGTCTTGCTAAGGCAGCAGCGGAGTGCGCTGTTGGTGAACCTACCCTGCTGGACATTGCCAAGGAACTGTCTAAACCCGGACGTGACCCCCGTGATGAACTGCCCGCACCCATTCTGCGCAAGGATGTGCTGGAAATGAAGGACCTGGTTCCCGGCATGGAGCTGACCGGTACTGTCCGCAATGTTATCGACTTCGGTGTTTTCGTGGACATTGGCGTTCACCAGGATGGTCTGGTGCATATCAGCGAGGTCTGCAACCGCCGTCTGCGCCATCCCAGTGAGATGGTGAAGGTGGGCGATGTGGTCAAAGTCGTTGTGCTTTCCGTTGACGAAAAACGTCACCGCATCAGCCTTTCCATGAAGCAAGTGAAAAAATAAAAAACGCACCCTTTGACAAAAAACATGTCATCGCGAACCAGCCCGCAGGCTGGTGTGGCGATCCCCCGGATTTTCCGGAACCCTTGGGAGATTGCCACGCCAGTGTGCGCACTGGCTCGCAATGACACAGTCGTTTTTAAACGTGTCAATGGGTGCGTTATTGTATTCAGATTTCAGCCAGTTCCTTCAGCTTTTCTGCGATGTCCGTCTGTTCCCAGGGACGGTCGGCAATGCCGAAATGGCCGTGGGCAGCGGTGGCTGCGTAGATGGGCCGCCGGAGCTGCAGCTTGGAGATAATGCCTGCGGGGGTCATGTCGCAGGTTTTGCGCAGCAGTTCGGTCAGCTTCTCATCGGAAACAACGCCGGTGCCGTAGCTGTCCACTCGGACAGAAACAGGCTCCGCAACGCCGATGGCGTAGGCCAGCTGCACCTGCACCTGGGAAGCCAGGCCCGCAGCAACCAGGTTCTTAGCCATGTAACGAGCCATATAGGCTGCGCTGCGGTCCACCTTGGTGGGGTCCTTACCGGAGAAAGCGCCGCCGCCGTGGGAGAAATAACCACCGTAGGTGTCCACGATGATCTTCCGGCCGGTCAAACCGGTGTCACCGTTGGGACCGCCGATGACGAAATTGCCGGTGGGATTGATGTGGATGTTGGCAACCTCAGCGATGTCAAAGCCGTACTGCTTCAGCACGGGGGCGATGACGCCCTCCCGGATATAGCGGCGCAGCTCACTCATTTCAAAATCTGCGCTGTGCATGACGGACACAACCACAGTATCAATGCCAACCACATTACCTTTTTCGTCGTATTCCACGCTGACCTGGGTCTTGCCGTCAGGCCGCAGCAGGTCGTTGGAGTGGACACACTCGGTCAGCCGGTTGCTGAGGGCTCTTGCCAGAGCGATGGGCAGAGGCATCAGCTCGGGGGTCTGGCTGCAGGCGCCGCCGAACATCATACCCTGGTCACCGGCACCGCCCACTTCATCATTGGTACCCAGAGCAATGTCAGCGGACTGGGTGTGGATGCGGCACTGGATTTCCACGGAATCGGCGTCAAATTCGTCACCGGGATAGATGTAGCCGATCCGGCGGATGGCTTCCCGGGCAACCGCGGGGTAATCGACCACAGCCTTGGTGGTGATCTCACCGCAGATCAGACAGAAGTTGGTGGTGACCATGGTTTCACAGGCCACACGGGAACCGGGGTCCTGGGCAAGGCAAGCATCCAGGATGGCATCGGAGATAGAGTCCGCCACCTTGTCGGGATGGCCGTTGGTAACACATTCAGAAGTAAACAGTCTTTTTTCCATTATTTTTTGATTCCTTTCTCTATAACACAAAAACAACACTCCGGGCCAGTCCGCAAAAAGATTTCACAGGCTGTGCCCATAAAAAAACCGCACACCGACGGACTCGATGTGCGTTATCGAATCCTCATCTTTCGTTGCCGCCGGATTTGGCACCAACATCCTTTCGGACAGGTTGCCGGGTTTCATCGGGCCGTTCCCTCCACCACTCTTGATAAGGCTTGTATGCAGTTCTCGTATATTTTACTCATATTTTCGGATTTGTCAAGGTTTTTTCGACTTTTTTCCCGTCTTTGTTTACAAATCTGTTATAGACTTTTCCTGCGCTAACTGATAAAATAGCAGAAAGCATTTTTAGGAGTTGACTTACCTTGAAAAATCTTCGTCGAAATTTTGAACGGTTCTGTTTCCAGAACCGAAGCAAAGGCATTCCGAATCTGATGCTCTATATCTGTCTAGGTTCCGGAATTGTATTTTTTACCAGTCTGATCAACGGTGGTACCTTTCTGTACGAGATGCTCTGCTTTGATAAGGCTGCCATTCTGAGAGGCCAGGTGTGGCGGCTGGTTACCTGGCTGCTGACGGAACAGCTCAGCGGAAACCCCATGCTGAATGTGCTGTTTCTGTACTTTTTCTACCGTCTCGGCAGTTCTGTGGAAGCATCCATCGGCACTTTCAAGTTTAATCTGTTCTATCTGTGCGGTGTCCTGATGATGGATCTTTTCGCCATGCTCTTCTGCCCCATTGAAACCGTGACCATTGCAGGCATGAAAGTTCCTCCGGAGCTGTTCTCCGCTTTTTATGGTAACATGGCCTACTATCTGCATCTGAGCATGGTCCTTGCTTTTGCCACCACCTATCCGGACGCACAGTTTCTTCTGTTCTTCATCCTGCCTATCAAAGCATGGGTTCTCGCACTGGTCGATCTGGTACTGATCGCCATCAGTGTGTTCAATATGTGTTACCCTGTTATGCTCTTCCCCCACTGTCTGTTCCCCTTGATCGGCCTGTTAAATTACTTCTTGTTCTTCGGCCCCGATATGCACAATCTGTTGCCGCTCTCCTGGCGGGCAAAGCTCCATCGCCGCAAGAGCAAACCTGCTCAGAAGCAGCCCAAGGTCATTCCCTTCCCCCATGCCGGTTCTTACGAAGCATCCGTCGCCAAGCCCCAGGCGCCCTACACTCACCGCTGCACCATCTGCGGCAAGACGGATATTTCTCACCCCGGCCTGGAGTTCCGCTACTGTTCCAAGTGCGCAGGTTACCATTGCTACTGCCAGGAGCATATCAGTAATCATACCCACATCGATGAATAAAGGAGCGCAGAAATATGCCCAAATATATTATGGCCCTGGATTCCGGCACAACCTCCAACCGCTGTATCCTCTTCAATCGGGCAGGTGAGGTCTGCTCCGTTGCCCAGAAGGAATTCACCCAGATTTTCCCCCAGCCCGGCTGGGTGGAGCATGATGCGGATGAAATTTTCGCTACCCAGCTGGAGGTTGCCCGACAGGCCCTTGCCAATATCGGCGCTACCGCCGCGGATATTGCTGCCATCGGTATCACCAATCAGCGGGAAACCACCATTGTCTGGAATAAAACCACCGGTCGGCCCATCTGCAATGCCATCGTCTGGCAGTGCCGCCGTACCGCACCTTACTGTGATGCGCTGGTAGAAGCAGGCCTGGTGGACAGCATCCGCAGCAAGACCGGTCTGGTCATCGACCCCTACTTCTCCGGTACCAAAATTCGCTGGATTCTGGAAAATGTTCCCGGCGCAAGGGAACAGGCAGAAAAAGGCGAACTGCTCTTCGGCACCGTGGAAACCTGGCTCATTTGGAAGCTGACCGGAGGTAAGGTCCATGTTACGGACTACTCCAACGCTTCCCGGACCATGCTGTTCAACATCAATACCCTCCAGTGGGACGAAAAGATTTTGAAGGGCCTGGACATTCCCGCTTCCATGCTGCCCACCCCCGTTCCTTCCAGCAGCATCTACGGTCATACCGCTGCCCAGTTCTTTGGCGCGCCCATTCCCATTGCCGGTGCTGCCGGCGACCAGCAGGCGGCCCTCTTCGGACAGGCCTGCTTCGCCCCCGGTGAATCCAAGGTTACTTACGGCACCGGTGCATTCCTGCTGATGAACACCGGTGAGAAGCCCATTTTCTCTCAGAACGGTCTGGTCACCACCATCGGCTGGGGCCTGGATGGCAAGGTCCAGTACGCTCTGGAAGGCTCCATTTTCGTGGCCGGTGCTGCCATTCAGTGGCTCCGGGATGAGCTGCGGTTCATCGAATCCGCCGCCGACTCCGAGTATCTGGCTCAGAAGGTCAAGGACACCAACGGCTGCTATGTGGTTCCCGCCTTTACAGGCCTTGGCGCACCCTACTGGGATGCCTACGCCCGGGGTGCTGTGCTGGGTCTGACCCGGGGTGTCAACAAATACCACATTGTCCGGGCCACTTTGGATTCCATCGCTTACCAGACCAATGACGTTCTGACCGCCATGGAAGCCGACTCCGGCATCAAGCTGTCCGCATTGAAGGTGGACGGCGGTGCCTCCGCCAACAACTATCTGACCCAGACCCAGTCCGACATTTCCAATGCCCCGGTACTGCGGCCACGGTGCGTGGAGACCACCGCCATGGGCGCTGCCTACCTGGCGGGCCTGGCCGTTGGCTACTGGCAGGACCTGCGGGAAATTCGCCAAAACTGGGCGGTGGATCGCAGCTTTGCCCCGGAGATCTCCCGGGAAGTCCGCGCCGACCGGCTGGCGCATTGGAAAAAGGCTGTGGCCTGCACCTCCGCCTGGGCCGGAGAATAAAGAAAAAGTCAAGAAACCATGGACAAATGCTGCCCTGTGTGCTATAATACAATGGATATTTTGTGATTTCC
>JAZSHO010000030.1:0-18494 GCA_045533345.1 Faecousia sp.
AGCCCCCCATCATGAATCTGATGACCACCCCCGAGCAGCGGAAGATCAAGATGGTGCAGACATGTGTCGTCTCCAAGACCGAGAAGATCATCTTCCCCATCGTGGTCACCATTTTCGTGGCCCTGCTGCTGCCCGACACCGCTCCTCTGATCGGCTGTCTGATGCTGGGCAACCTGGCCAAGGAATCCGGCGTTACCGACCGTCTGTCTGACACCATGCAGAACGCTCTGATGAACATCGTTACCATCATGCTGTCCACCTCCGTGGGTGCTACCATGGTGGGTACCAACTTCCTCACCGTTCGGACCCTTTCCATCGTGGTCCTGGGTGTTGTGGCCTTCGGTATCTCTACTGCCGGCGGCCTGCTGGGCGGTCTGATCATGTGGAAGGCAACCAAGGGCAAGATCAATCCTCTGATCGGCTCTGCCGGTGTTTCCGCCGTTCCCATGGCAGCCCGTGTTTCCAACATGGTCGGCCAGAAGAACAACCCCTCCAACTTCCTGCTGATGCACGCCATGGGCCCCAACGTGGCCGGCGTTATCGGCTCCGCCCTCGCCGCAGGCTTCCTGCTGTCTGTCTTTGGTTAAGTGTACAACCCCTCACCGTCAGGTGGGGGGTTATGCACTTTTCAGCCACAGGTGGCAGGGAGCATGCGTAAGCAGGCTTCCTGCTGAGCGTGTTTGGTTAAGTGTACAAAAACCCCACCGTCAGGTGGGGTTTTCATATTGTAGGGTGAGGGCATGCCCCCACCGGGCACCTGGTCCACTGAGCGTCAAATCCAAACGCTCACTCTCATAACTACCCGGTTGCGGCATGCCGCAACCCTACATTTTGCATGTTTTTTTGCTTTGTAGGGTGGGGGCATGCCCCCACCGGGCACCAATAATATTGAGCGTTACAAAGCAACTGCCCAGCAGATAAAATTCTGCCGGGCAGTTTTTTATTCCGTAAAAAAGCAATCTTTCTTCCAATTTTGCGGATTACTGTCTATATAAGACCATATTTTTTGATAGCTGCCCTCATTTCGGATAATGTGGTCATGAAAGGATTTTTGCCAAACAACAACATCTGGTCGGCTTTTGTGAATTTCTTTGGACACAAAAGACTTAAAAGACCCAACCACATTGCTAAGTGTCACACTGTTACCATCTAACACAATAATAGCATGTATATGGTTTGGCATGACAACCATTTTATCCACTTTAACACCAGAAAAATGGGACTCGACTTCGCAAAGACCTTTTTTCGCAATATTTCCATAATCATTCAGCAATCCTGCTGAACCAAAGATACATGCTTTATCCCGGGTACACACCGTAACAAAATAATAATTTGACGATGTATAATCGTATCCTTTTATCCTGGGATATTTTCGAACTGGATATTTTTCATGATCGTAAGGGGAATACATCTCTTTTCACGCTCACAAACTTTAACTGCCCGGTTGCGGCATGCCGCAACCCTACATTTGTTATCTCACAAAGCTGGTAGACAGCGTGCAGCTCCAGGCTTCGCCGGGGGTCAGAACAGCGGCGGCGGGCTTTTCGTCCCAGTTGATGCTGCCGTTTTCGGGGGAGGGCAGGCTGTGCCAGGGTTCGATGCAGACGAACTTAGGCTCGCCGGGCTTGGACCAGATCAGCGTGTAGGGGAAATCGGCAATGTTGCAGACCACGCCCCGGCCGGTACCCTTCTCATAGATGCCCAGGGTGGAAGACTTCAGATTGGTCATGCAGTGGCTGTCATTTGCAAACAGCTCCGGGCAGACGGGGATGGACTGGATGTTGCTGCCCAGGTAGTAGATGTTGCCGTGCATCAGACCGTGGGGCAGGTTGTTGATGCAGATGGGGGACTCCATTTCCGAGAACCGCAGCTCGTAGTCGGATGCCACGTGCTGATCGTCAAAGGGAACGGTGAAGGCGGGGTGGTAGCCGATACCGAAGGGCAGCTCTGCTTCGTCCAGGTTTTCCACCGTCAAGGTGTGGTGGAGAGTATCATTTTCCAAAGTGAAGGTGGAAACCAGCCGGAACTCATAGGGGAACCGGGCCAGGGTTTCGGGGGTGCTGCACAGCTCCAGCACGATGGTATCCCGGGTCTGGTCCACAAATTCATGCTCCATGCCCCGGGCGAAGCCGTGCTGGCCGGATTCGTAAACCTGGCCCTTGGCCTCAATTTTGCCGTCCACCACCTTGCCGCAGTGAGGGAACAGGATGGGCGCATGGTAGCCCCAGACGGACTTGTCCGCCTGCCAGATGTGCTCCACGCCGTCGCTCTTGCGCAGGACGGATTTCACCTGGGCGCCCCAGGTGGTGACGGTGACCTTTAAGTACTCGTTTTCAATGGTGAATTCCTTGGACATGGGATTTCCTCCTATGTTATTTCTATTCTGTCATTGCGAGCCAGTGCTCACACTGGCGTGGCAATCCCCTAAGGTTTCCAGAAGGCTTGGGAGATCGCCACACCCGTTTGCGAACTGGTTCGCGATGACACATATTTTTTATACAAACATAAAATACAGCAGCACGATAGCGCCCAGGACGATGCGGTACACGCCGAAGGCGGAGAAGCTGTGCTTGCGGACGTACTCCATCAGCGCCTTGATGACCACCATACTGACCACGAAGGACACGATGCAGCCCACGATCAGTACGCCGATTTCCGTAGCGGTGGCCTCCACCCCGGACAGGATGAATTTCAGACCCTTAATGGCGGAAGCACCCAGCATGGTGGGAATGGCCATGAAGAAGCTGAACTCCGCACCGGCGGATCTGCTGACACCCAGCAAAATCGCGCCCAGGATGGTGGAGCCGCTGCGGGATGTGCCGGGAATGAGGCTGAGGCACTGGAAAGCGCCGATGAGCAGGGCGGTTTTCAAATCAATGCCATGGACGGATTTGACAGCGGGTTTTTTCCCGGCGTTCCGCCGCTCCACCCAGATAAAGGCGATGCCGTAAACGATCAGCGCGATGGACACCACGATGCCGTTATGTAAATGGGCATCCATCCAGTCGTCCAGCAGCACACCCACTACACCGGAGGGGATGATGGCAACGATGACCTTGAACCAGAGGCTCCAGGTTTTGGTCTTCTGCTGCTCGTTTTTACCGGGGTCGAAGGGGTTCAGCTTCCGGAAGAAGATGACGATGACCGCCAGAATGGCACCCAGCTGAATGACCACGTCGAACATGCTCTGAAATTCTGCGGACATTTTTAAGGTGACAAATTCATTCAGCAGAATCAGATGGCCCGTGGAAGAAATGGGCAGCCACTCGGTGATACCCTCCACAATGCCGAAGAGAACGGCTTTCAAAAGTTCGATCATAATTTACTCCTTTTCGTGAGGAAAATTATAATTTGTGGGGATAGCCCCACGGCCAATGCGCACGCAATGCGGTGGTATTCGTTACCCGATAACCCTGCCCGGTAACGTTTTTGCAAAGCTAAATTATTGTTTATCGCACTAATTAAAATGCATGTCATCACGAACCATCCCGCAGGATGGTGTGGCGATCCCCTATGGTTTCCGGGAGTGTTTGGGGGATTGCCACGCCAGTGTGCGCACTGGCTCGCAATGACATACTTCTTTTTTACTACTCATATAAACTACAATTTTCCTCGGCAGTAACGAACCGGGCCGAGCGGACGGGTAAAGACTACCGCCGTATTTCGTGCGAATTGTCAGCGGCCACCGGCCGCCCGCTAAACTACAATTTTTCTTTCCATCTCATATCATGATACCCCGAAATGGCAGTATTTGCAAGCAGAACTTCCGTGTTCACAAATTGGGGTGAAACTCTTTACAAATTGTTCACCTAGAATCGGAAATTTGCGGTATAATAAGGAAAAAGGAAAACTATTTGCTTTTCAGGAGGATTCTACTATGGCTGTTTCCGTTTTGATCGTGGAAGACGACCGCAACATTGCAGAACTGCTGCAAATGTACCTGGAAAAGGAAGGCTATGCCGTGACCATTGCCGCCGACGGCGGCCAGGGCCTGCAGAAGTTCCGGGCCATCAAGCCCGACCTGGTGCTGCTGGATGTGATGATGCCCGTTATGGACGGCTGGACCGTCTGCAAAAATATCCGCGCCGAATCCCAGACCCCCGTGATCATGCTCACCGCCAAGGGCGAGACCGACGACAAGGTCACGGGCCTCAAGACCGGCGCCGACGACTATATCACCAAGCCCTTTGAAATGAAGGAAGTTCTGGCTCGGATCGAGGCAGTTCTCCGCCGCACCAGCGGCACCGCTTCCGAGAAGAAGGCTCGGCGGCTGGTTTATGACAAGCTGGTTATCGATATGGACGCTTTCGAACTGCTGGTGGACGGCAAAAAGGTGGACACGCCCCCCAAGGAGATGGAACTGCTGTACTACCTGGCCTCCTCTCCCAACCGGGTCTACACCCGCAACCAGCTGCTGGATGAAGTCTGGGGCTTTGACTACTTCGGCGACAGCCGTACCGTGGACGTTCACGTGAAGCGGCTGAGAGAAAAGCTGGAGCAGGTCAGCGAAAACTGGAGCCTGAAGACCGTCTGGGGCGTTGGCTACAAATTTGAGGTTCTTTGATGCAAATAGAGGGAGAAACGTCTGTTTCTCCCGCTATCTCAGACTGTCAAAAAAGTGTCATTCCGAGCCAGTGCTCACACTGGCGTGGGAATCCCCCAACTTTTGCGAAGCAAAACGGCATATTTTACCCTTAATCCAGGGGATTGCCACACCAGCCTGCGGGCTGGTTCGCAATGACAGGTAGTTTTTTGACACGCTCAAATAGCGGGAGAAACGTCTGTTTCTCCCGCTATCTCTCTCTTCTTTATTTCCCGGTCCAGACGCCGAAGGTATCCGGCACCTGCAATGCGCTGACCTCTTCTTCCGTCAGCGGCTGCAGCCGGAATCCCCGGGCATAGGTATTGCCCTCCCGGATCTCCGTTTCATACAGCAGGTAGGGTTCCCCATTGACATTGCGGAACACCAGGCCCAGGATATAGGTCTTGTTAAAATCCACCTCCCGGGTGAACTGCTGGCTTTCGTCGGCCATCCGGTAGAAGGAGGAGGTTTTCCGGATAAAGCCGTCCTCCGCGTCCACCAGGATCAGGTAGAAGGCCTCCGGATCCAGCTGCTGGAACAGCGCCTCGTATCTTCCTGCGGCAAAGTTCACCGCCTGGAAAGGGATCCCCCATTTGACAAACTGTCCGTTGATCAGCTGGAACTGCTTTTCGTTATAGGTATTGACCACTTCCGTGAAAAACTGCTCCAGACTGCTGCTGCTGTCATTCAGCACCTCCCGAAGGACAGACTGCTCCTGCTCCACAGCAGCAAAGTCGATTCCGGGGAAGAACCGCTCCGTCAGCCCATAGCGCCGGTCCAGATACAGTTCCAAAACCTCCGGATCCGCCAGGGTAAACAGCTGCCGGTACAGGTCTTCCAGATTGCCGGGATTTGCTTCCAGGTCTTTCAGCAGGGCGGCAAAGCCTTCTCCGGATTGGAGGGAGTCGGTCAAAGACCGGCAGGACGCATGGAATACGGCCGCTTGATAGAAGATTTCATTCAGGGGCACCAGGGTGCGGATATCTTCCTCCACGGGGCCAGTCAGCAGGATAGCACCCTCTTCATAGGCAACCTGGGTCACATTGCTGATCACCGGCAGCGCAAGGTCGTATTCCAGCTTCAGTCCCGACAGCAGGCCGCTGACGGGCAGAGGAATCACACCCAGCTTCACCCCGGTGGGTGCAAGGGACAGGTGCTGTCCGCTGACTTCCAGAGCGCAGGGAACCTTTGCCACCAGCCGGGTTTCTTTGTAATAAAGCTCCAGGTCCAGTCCCAGACCCTCTTCGTCTATGTATATGCCGCAGCCGGAAACAGACAGACCGTAGGAGGAAACTTCTCCATTGATGGTATCCAGGAAATTCTTTCCGGCGTACTTCAAAATCACGCTCCAAAGATCCCCCGCATCCATTTTCACCCGGACTGTCCCGTCGGCAGCGGAAATTTGAAACCGCTCCCGGGCCGGCATAGGGGCCGCTGCGGCCAATTCTGCCGGGTCCTCCGGTTCCAGAGGCGCCTTGACCACGCTGTAATACAGATAGCCCACGGTACCCGCCAGAAGCAAAAGAATGATCAGCAGAATGATCCCTGCAGGAGATTTCTTTTTCGGCTGATTTTCCATAAAACCGTCTCCTTTCCTGTTTGAAAGATACCAATATTATAAAATACACTTTTTTTGCCGTCAATTGGAAATCCCACCTTTTCGGCTCCAAATGTAAACTTTTTTGTACGTTATTGCATTACTTTCCCCTTTGGATTATAATGAATCCATACAATAAACGAGGTGCTGCTAACTATGAAAACATCCTTCAGCCGCAACTTCTCCACAGCTGCTTCCATATTGCTGCTGGCGCTGTTTGTGCTGGGTGCCTCTTTCCAGATGCTTGTGAAGGAATATCTGACGGACACCACCGTTTCCAGCCTCCAGCAGGATGCCCAGATCCTTTCCAATCTGGCCGCCTCCTATGCCCTGGACGGCAGTCTTTCCAGCCGGGAATTTCTGCTGAATCTGGACGTGGCCTCCCAGGTCTCCGATTCCGACGCGGTGATCTGCGATGCCAGCGGCAAGATCATCCTCTGCTCCGATGCCCTCTTCGGCTGTAACCACCAGGGACTTCGGGTGGATCACGCTTACTTGAGCAAGGTGATCCAGGGGGGCGGCGACATGCGCACCGGCATCATCCCGGACCTGTACCCGGACCACCGGTATTTCGTCATGATGCCCATCACCAGTTCCGGTATCAACGGCGGCATAGTCATCGTATCCACCCCCACTGCCGCCACCACCCAGATTTTAACCAAGATCTCCAATATCTTCCTTACCACCGCGGTGGTGGTCATTCTGGTAGCCGTGCTGGCCGTGAGCATCTTCGCCCGGCGGGAAAGCCGTCCTTTGCGGGACATGGCCAAGGCCGCCAATGCCTTCGGCCACGGGAATCTGGACGCCCGGGTCAAGGTGGAGGAAAGCTACTCGGAAGAAATTGAGGAGCTGGCTCTGGCTTTTAACAACATGGCATCCTCTTTACAAAAGAGCGAATACCAGCGGCAGGAGTTCGTGGCCAACGTGTCCCACGAGCTGAAAACCCCCATGACCACCATTTCCGGCTATATTGACGGCATTCTGGACGGCACCATCCCCCCGTCCCGCCACAGCTACTATCTGCAGATCGTCTCCGACGAAACCAAGCGCCTCAGCCGCCTGGTAAGGAGCATGCTGGACATTTCCCAGCTTCAGAAGGAGGAGGGCATCCCCGAGGAAAAGAAGATGCACTTCGACCTGGAGGAAGCCATGGGCCAGGTGCTGATCACCTTCGAGCAGAAGATCAACGCCAAGGAGCTGAACGTGGAGGTCCAGATGCCGGAGCATCCCATCTACACCATCGCCAACCGGGACTATATCACCCAGGTGATCTACAACCTCATCGACAATGCGGTGAAGTTCTGTCCTGCAAAAGGCACTTTGGGTCTGAAGATTCGGGAGGGCGGCAACAAGGCCTACATTTCCATTTCCAATGACGGCGAGACCATCCCCCCGGAGGAACTGCCCCTGGTTTTCGACCGGTTCCACAAGCTGGACAAATCCCGCTCTCAGAACCGAGACGGCTGGGGTCTGGGTCTTTACATCGTCAAGACCATCGTATGCTCTCACGGGGAAAATATCAGCGTCACCAGCCGTGACGGCAAGACGGAATTTACCTTTACAATGCCATTAGTTAATTAAATCCATGTCATTGCGAACCAGTGACCGATGTCACTGGTGTGGCAATCCCCCGGACACTTCCGAAAACCATAGGGGATCGCCACGTCGCGCAAGCGCTCCTCGCGATGACAGCATGTTTTGAGGTCTTATTATGGACGAACGCAATCACAATTACAACGATCCCTGGGAGGACGGTGTCTACGGTACAGGCCGTACCCAGCCGCCCAAAACCAACAGCGGCGCCTTTGCGCTGCTGCTGATCCTGGTGATTTTCCTCTGCGGCATCATCACGCTGCTGAGTATTCTGAATGTGCGGCTGTTCCAGCAGCTGAACAAGCAGGAGGAGGAAGCCAATCTTTCCATTTCCTTCACTCCGGAGCCTACGGACAGCCCGGAAATCGCCCCCCAGATCATGGAAAGCACCCCCACAGAGCCTGCAGTGGAATATGATTTGACCATTGACCTCCAGTCCTCCCCGGAATCCGTGGAGAACATCCCCCAGGAGGGTGGCATGAGCCTGCAGGATATCTATGAACAAAATATCCAGTCCACCGTTTCCATCACCACCCCCATGGGAAGCGGCACCGGCGTGATTCTCTCCGCCGACGGCTACATCGTCACCAATGCCCACGTGGTGGAGGACGCGGTCTCCATTTCCGTCACCCTCACCGATGACCGGGAATTCCGGGCCGATCTCATCGGCTGCGACAGCATTTCCGATCTGGCGGTGCTGCGGATCGATGCCCAGGATCTGATCCCCGCCCAGTTCGGCGATTCGGAGATCCTCCGGGTGGGCGACAGCGTGGTGGCCATCGGCGATCCCCTGGGCGTGAACCTCCGGGGTACTTATACCGACGGCATCATCTCCGCCATTAACCGGGACGTGGCCATGAACGGCCGGACCATGACCCTGATCCAGACCAACGCGGCTCTGAACTCCGGCAACTCCGGCGGCCCGCTGATCAATTGCTACGGCCAGGTCATCGGCCTCAACACCATGAAAATCGGCACCTTCACGGACTCTGCCGGTGTGGAGGGTATCGGCTTTGCCATTCCCAGCGCCACCGTCAAGGACATTGTGGACCAGCTGATCCGCCAGGGCTATGTATCCGGACGGCCCACTCTGGGCGTCATCGGGGAGCCGCTGCCCCTGTTCTATCAGCATTACTACCGGATGCCTTCCGGCCTTTACGTCACGGAAGTGGAGCCCGGCAGCGCTGCGGATACCTGCGGCATGGAGCAGGGCGACATTCTCATGAGCATCAACAATGCCCGGATCTACGACATGGATTCCCTCCAGACGGCCATTTTCGGCTACGAGGTAGGAGACACCGTCACCGTTACCGTCTACCGGGACGGCCAGACCGCCACCGCCCAGGTGGTGCTGACGGAGGACAAGGGATAAATTATTCTATGTCATTGCGAGCCAGTGCTCACACTGGCGTGGCAATCCCCTATGGTTTCCGTAGTTTTTTGGGGATCGCCACACCAGTCTGAGGACTGGTTCGCGATGACAGATATATTATTAACATTGAGGAAAATTTATGGAACCCATTTACTCCCAAGAATTTCAAATCACCGACAATACCGTGGACTGCTTCGGAAGGCTGAAGCCCTCCATGATCCTCTATTTTGTCCAGGAGGTGGCCGGTCAGCATTTCAACCGGATCTCTATGGACTACGATGCCCTGGCCAAGCTTGGGATGTTCTGGGCCATCATCCGCCAGAAGGTCCAGATCACCCGCCTGCCTACCCGGGGCGAAACCATCAAAGTAGAAACCTGGCCCATGCCCACCACTCGCGTGGCTTATCCCAGAAGTGTGGTGGCTTACGACGAAGCGGGCAATGAAGTTTTTCGCTCCATCAGCATCTGGGTGCTGATGGATGTGAACACCCGGAACATGATCCTGCCGGGCAAGAGCGGCATTTCCGTTATCGGTACCCTCCGGGGCAACGAATTGGCAGCACCCAACGGTCTGGTTGCCAAGGACCTGGCCAGCCACCGTCAGCGGACGGTCAGCTTTACGGACCTGGACCGGAACGGCCACATGAACAACACCAAGTACATGGACTGGATCGATGATCTGCTGCCCAGCCTCTACCATCGGAGCCACGGAGTTCAGGAATTTACCGTCTGCTACTTCGCCGAAAGCCGGGAGGGCCAGACCCTGGACCTGCGCTGGGGGTTCCTGGAGGAGAATCTCCTGCAAGTGGATGCCCACCGCAGCGCCGACGGCAAGGACGAGCGGGTCTTCTCCGCCCGACTGATTTTCGACTGAAAAATCTGTCACATTTTCTGTATTTACGTAAACCAAGGAAATCTCCACAGCTGTGTGCAAAGCTGTGGAGATTTTTTGTTGACAGGAAAATACCTCCTGGTTTTCCACAGTTTTTCCGGGGTGACCCTGTGGAAAAACCTGTGGAGAATGTGGATAACTTGCTTGAACAAATGGTTACAAATGATTACGGTAAATATTATGTAAACTTTCTGGGATAGGTGAGGATCCTTGCCTCTTCCGCTATCTTACGGAACTGAGGGTTCCAGTTTTCCCTCCGCAAAAAAAGATATGTCATTCCGAGCAAGCGTCAGCGCGTCGAGGAATCTTCGCATCCGGATTACATTTGCAGTTCAAATGGTGCGTAGATCCTTCGACGCGGCTTCGCCTTGCTCAGGATGACAACTGCTTTTCGGGTCGTTACATGGTACAAAAAACCTCCCACCTTTTCCGGTGGGAGGTTTACATAAAATTTTACTTCACAGGAGAAGCGCTGCGCAGGGTGACGTCGTGGTAGCCGCCTTCCACGATGGAAACGGAGGATACCAGAGTCAGCTTGGCTTCCCGCTGCAGGTCGGGAATGGTCAGCACGCCGCAGTTGCACATGGTGGACTTGACCTTGTACAGAGAGGCCTCCACGTTGTCGTGGAGAGGACCTGCGTAGGTGACGTAGGAATCGACGCCTTCCTCGAAACTGAGCTTACTGGAGCCGCCCAGGTCGTAACGCTGCCAGTTACGGGCACGGTTGGAGCCTTCGCCCCAGTACTCCTTCATGTAAGCGCCGTTGACCATGACCTTGGGGGTGGGGCCTTCGTCGAACCGGGCGAAGTAACGGCCCAGCATCAGGAAATCTGCGCCCATGGCCAGAGCCAGGGTCATGTGGTAATCGTGAACGATACCGCCGTCGGAGCAGATGGGCACATAAATGCCGGTCTCCTTGAAGTACTCGTCACGGGCTGCGGCGACCTCGATGACAGCGGTAGCCTGGCCGCGGCCGATGCCCTTGGTTTCCCGGGTAATGCAGATGGAGCCGCCGCCGATGCCGACCTTGACAAAGTCAGCGCCGCACTGAGCCAGGAAGCGGAAGCCTTCCCGGTCGACCACGTTACCGGCACCGATCTTCACGGTGTCGCCGTAGGTATCCCGGACCCACTTGATGGTCTTTTCCTGCCAGCAGGTGTAACCCTCGGAGGAGTCGATGACGAAAACGTCAGCGCCTGCTTCCAGCAGAGCGGGGATCCGCTGTGCGTAGTCGCGGGTGTTGATGCCGGCGCCAACCAGGTAGCGCTTCTTCTCGTCCAGCAGTTCCAGGGGGTTTTCCTTGTGGGAAGCGTAGTCCTTACGGAAAACGAAATACTGCAGGCGGTCCTCGTTATCCACGATGGGCAGGCTGTTCAGCTTGTGATCCCAGATGATGTTGTTGCACTCGCTGAGGGTGGTACCCAGAGGAGCGGTGACCAGCTTTTCCCGCTTAGTCATGAAGTCAGCGACCTTGGCGGTCTTTTCCATACGGCTGACGCGGTAGTCACGGCTGGTAACGATGCCCAGGAGCTTGCCGTTGGCGGTGCCGTCCTCGGTGATGGCCACGGTGGAGAAGCCGTTCCGGGCCTTCAGAGCCAGAACGTCGGCCAGGGTGTTTTCGGGGGTCAGATTGGAAGCGGAAGCCACGAAGCCGGCCTTGTGGCCCTTGACCTTAGCCACCATGGCGGCCTGGTCCTCGATGGACTGGGAGCCGTAGATGAAGCTGATGCCGCCTTCCTTGGCCAGTGCGATGGCCAGGGTGTCATTGGAAACGGACTGCATGACAGCGGAGGTCATGGGGATATTCAGAGAGATGGCGGGCTCTTCCACGCCCTTGCGGTACTTGACGAGGGGAGTTCTCAGACTGACGCGGTCGGGGATACATTCCTCAGAAGTATAGCCGGGGACCAGAAGATATTCGCTGAAGGTGTGGCTGGGTTCCGGGTAATAGTACGCCATTGGTAATTCCTCCTGTAAAAATTAGATATATGTTATTTTTTAATTAATTTATTAAGAGTGGAGTGTTGAGAGTGGAGAGTGAAGTGAAGGTATCCGCTTCGCGGATTTATTTAAAAACCATGGCTGAAAGCCATACCATAACTCCACTCTTCACACTCCAAACTTCACACTATCACAAGGTTTTTCCGTCGCCGGAGTCAAGGACCGATACCACCTGCTTGCCGTCCTTGCTTAAGTTTTTAAAATTGCCCATGACCTCGCTGACCGGGTCCATGACGGCGAAGGTATTGGGGAATTTCCGGATGATCCGGGCCACGATGGCCGCCTGGGTCTTGTTCACCACGCAGATGAGCATGTTGGTCTCCCGTCCGGAGTACATGCCCTTGGCGGGGATCAGAGTGGTGGTATGGTGGATCTTTTTGATGATCTGGTCGGAGATCTCATTTGGATAGTCGGTGATGATCTCAAAGCACACCGCCTCCCGTCCGGACTTCATCAGCCGTTCCCCTACGGTGCTGGACATAAAGGAATAGAGGATGCACAGAATCACCGGCTCCATCTGGTAGCCGTAGACAAAATAGCTGGAAATGGCAATGAACACATTGATGGTGAAGCTCATGCCGAAAACGGACTTGGCAGGGTTGCGCTTATGGACGATGGCGGAAATGAAATCCGTGCCGCCGGAGTAGGCGCTGGCTTTGACCAGAATGGAGTAGACATAACCCTGGATAATACCCGCCACCAACGGACCCAGAATTTTGCTGGTGCCGTTTTCCGTAGCGTAGGCAAAGGCACTTAGGTCCACCTTGTCCAGAATCAGCAGTCCCAGAGAGAACACCAGAACGTAGACCATGCTCCGCAGAGCCACGCTCTTACTGACCTCGATATAGCACCAGATGGCCAGAGGCACATTGATCAGCAGACTTAAGTAACCCACACTGATGCCGGAAACATACTGGATCATGGTGCAGATGCCGTTAAGACCCGAGGGGGCAAACTGATTTGGAAACACGAACAGCTCGTAATTCACAGCGGCCCCAAGGGCAACCAGAGCAATGACAAAATAGGTCCAAACCTTCTTTGCAGTACGCATAAGCGATGCTCCTTAAGTTCCGGAAAATGATATACTTCCCAGTTTATCCGTGTGTTTCTTAATAGTAAATTTTAGCATAGTTTAAAGATACGGTCAAGGGTGAGATGGGATTATTTTTTAGTGTGGAGAGTGGAGAGTGAAGAGTGGAGTAAATGGTACTGTTAAAACTGTGCTTCGCTTAAGACAACCATGTCATTGCGAGGAGCGTCAGCGACGTGGCAATCCGTTCTCCTTTTTTACAACCTGCAACAACGTGCATTGTAAGGGGATGCGGATTGCCACACCAGTGTACGCACTGGTTCGCAATGACATTCCTGTCTTTACAAAAAGCACAGCCGTTACTATCAGCTCCACTCTTCACTCTCCACTCTCCACACTATTTAAAGCTTTTTTCCACAAAAACTGCTTGTATTTTCTGGTCAAATGTGATAAAATTTAGGTTGAGAAACTATGCAAAAAATTCGACTCAATACTCCGTTTTTTGCTGTATGACAAACAAAGAAAGGAGCAAAAATTCATGTTTTCTTCCGCCTATGTATGGGCCAAGATCATCAGTTACATTGAAGATCAGCTGGGTCCCGTGGTGGTGTCCGCCGCCTTTGACGACGCGGAGGTGGTGGAGCTCAACGAGGAGCATCTGATCATCTATTCCGCCTCCGATTTCCGCCGGGATCTGATCCGCCGCCGGTATACCGATTACATCCAGGAGGCTCTGAAGGAAGTGTTCAATTCCGATGCCAAGCTGATGGTCTTCGGCGATGCAGAACGGGAAGCCTTCAATTCCAAGGGCAAGTCCAAGACCTCCATGGATTTCAACCCCCAGTTCACCTTTGACAATTTCGTGGTTGGCCCCTCCAACCGCTTCGCTCACAGCGCGGCCATTGCCGTTTCCAAGACCCCCGGCCAGGTGTACAACCCCCTGTTTATCTACGGCCCTCCCGGCGTGGGCAAGACCCATCTGCTGTACGCCATCGCCAACGGCATCCGCCGGCAGAATCCCGATGCCAACGTGGTCTACATTAAGGGCGACCAGTTCACCAACGAGCTGATTGCCGCCATCCAGAACGGCAAGAACATTGAATTCCGCTCCAAGTACCGGGAAGCAGACCTGTTCCTCATCGATGACGTTCAGTTCATCGCCGGCAAGGAAAGCACCCAGGAGGAATTCTTCCATACCTTCAATAAGCTCTATGAGGAGCATAAGCAGATCGTCATGACCTCCGACCGGAAGCCCAGCGATATGCTGACCCTGGAGGACCGGCTGAAGACCCGTTTCGAATGGGGCTTGCTGGCCGACATCCAGCCCCCGGATTACGAAACCCGTATGGCCATTCTGAAGAACAAGGCCAAGAGCCTGGGTTTGAGTCTTTCCGACGATGTGTGCAACTACATTGCCATCAACGTCACCAACAACGTCCGGCAGATCGAAGGCACCGTGAAAAAGATTCTGGCTTACCGGGCCCTGAACAACATGCCCCTGGACCTGCCCAATATTTCCCGGGCCATTGACGATATGTTCAAGTCTGAGGGCAACGCCCTGCCCACCCCCAGTCTGATCATTTCCCAGGTCTGCAAGTTCTACTCCGTGGACGAAACGGTTCTTCGGGGCACCCAGAAGAACAAGGGTACCGCCGAGGCCCGGCAGGTTGCCATGTATCTGATCCGGAAGCTGACCAACCTCAGCCTTCCCGACATCGGCAAGGAATTCGCCCGGGACCATTCCACCGTTTTGTATGCCATCCGTAAGGTGGAGGTGGCCCTCAAAAACGGCGACACCAATATGCAGAACAACATTCGGGATATCACAGCCAACATTAACAGTTGTCTTTGATATCCGGGCACTAAGATTGATTGTTACTTTCTTGTCGCTGAACAAGAAAGTAACCAAAGAAGTCAGCTTAAGAGGCGCTAGAGCCGCGCTCCCGCGCGTCAAATGCGCCCTCTTAAGAATCTCCCGCGGCGCACTTGGTAAGTGCTGAGCTCGGATGGGCGGGAATCGGAACATTCCCGGCCCCGGTGTTAAATAAGAACCTCTTACCACTTAGGAGGGGGTTCTTAGGGGGGCGGCTTTATGAAAAGCCACCCTAAGCCGGCTTCTTTTCGTACTTTTCTTGCCGGGACAAGAAAAGTACAATAGTCCCCCTTTATACGCAAAATTTTCTCCACAGGGCCTGTGGAATGTGGAGAAATTATCTGTGGAAAACTTTGCACAAAAAATCGCTTCCACAACCCCTGTGGAAAAGTTATCAATCTTCCACATCCCCCTGTGGATAAATTTCCCTTGGGGCTCTAAGAGAAAACCCACTTATCCACATAAGTTTCCTCTACGGCTCCTGTTACTACCTAAACCTATTATTGATATATATTTCTTATTCTTTTACAAGAAAGGAACATGACTATGCGTTTTACCTGTGAAAAAAGCATGCTGGTGCAGGGTCTGAACATTGCCGGCCGCACCGTGGCTCAGAAGAGCAGTCTTTCCGTCATCGAGGGCATCCTCTGCAAAGCAGGCCATGGCCTCAGCCTTACCGGCTATAATATGGAAACCGCCATCACCTACGAAATCGAGGCAGAGGTTTCCGATCCCGGTCAGTGCATTCTGCCTGCCCGTCTTTTCGGCGACATTGTCCGCCGTCTGCCGGAAGGCCCCGTAACCGTGGTTGTGGACGACAATTACAAGGTGTCCATCCGGGCTGGCTATGCTTCCTTCACCATCTCCGCTGAATCTGCCGACGATTACCCCGAACTGCCCGATGTCAACGACGGCAAGCCCATCCGCATCCCCCAGAACAAGCTGAAGGAACTGATCTCCGGCACCATTTTTGCCGTGTCCGAAAACCAGGGCCGCCCCATCCACACCGGCGTGAAGTTTGAGGTCACCGACACCTCCATCACTGCCGTGGCCGTGGACGGTTTCCGTCTGGCCCGCCGCACCTGGCACCCCGAAGAGGGTACCGGCCGGGAGCTGAGCTTCGTGGTTCCCGCCGCAGGTCTGAAGGAAGTGGAAAAGATCCTCACCGATGTGGACGAGGATGCCGCCTTCACCCTGGGCACCAAGCATATTCTGTTCCAGCTGGGCAGCGCCACCCTGGTCTGCCGTCTGCTGGAAGGCGAATTCCTGGATTGGCGCCGTGTAGTGCCCTCCAACTGCCCCATTAAGCTGGTGGCCAACGTTTCCGACCTGGCATCCTCCGTGGAGCGCGTGGGTCTGATCGTTTCCGAAAAGTACAAGAGTCCTGTCCGCTGCGTCTTCAGCCACCAGGAGCTGCTGATGCGGACCTCCACCACCATCGGTGCCGCGGAAGACCGCTGCACCCTGGCCGGCGACGGCAAGGAGCTGGAAATCGGCTTCAACGTCCGCTACCTGGCGGACGCACTGAAGGTCATTCCTTCCGAGGAGGTGACCCTGGAGCTGACCAACGGCCTCAGCCCCATCGTGCTGACCCCCGTGGACGACAAGTTCGACTTCGCCTACATGGTCCTGCCCGTCAGAATTAAAAATGGCTGATAAAATGTGAAAAATTAACTGTCATCGCGAGCCAGTGCTCACACTGGTTCGCAATGACACCTCTTTTTAGGGGATTGCCACACCAGTGTGCGCACTGGTTCGCAATGACATGTTTTATTGAGGTTTTAATATGAAAGTAGTAGTCAAGAAAAAGGACAATTCCATCCCGGTATCCATCAGCACCGAATACATCAAGCTGCAGGATGCCATGAAATATGCCAACATCGTCTATTCCGGCGGTGAGGCCAAGACCCTCATCCAGGAAGGCGAAGTGCTGGTCAACGGCGAAGTCTGCACCATGCGGGGCAAGAAGCTGTATAATGGCGACAAGTTCACCTTCAACGGCCAGACCTATCTCATTACCTATCATTCATGAATTTACAGAACTTGTATCTTCGGTCCTTCCGCAATTACGAGGAAGCCACTGTCGAATTTGATCCCGGCGTGAATCTGATCGTGGGCGACAATGCCCAGGGCAAGACCAATATGCTGGAGGCCATCTCTTACCTTGGCACCGGCAGAAGCTTTCGGGCCCAGAAAACCGCGGAAATGATCCGTTTTAATGCGGATTTCGGAGAAATCCAGGGAAAAATCCATTCCCAGGAGCGGGACCAGGAGATTCGATGGGTGCTGTTTCCCGGCTCCCGGCCCCGGCAGCTTTGGCGCAACGGCGCCAAGAAAAAGACCGCCGGGGACATCGCCGGGGTGATGCCCACGGTGCTGTTCTGCCCGGAGGACCTGATGATCCTCAAAATGGGCAGCGCCCAGCGGCGTCGGTTCGGGGATTTGGCGTTATGTCAACTTAGACCCAATTACGACGCAGCCTTGACGGAGTACAACCGGATCCTGGACCAGAAAAGCCGCATCCTCAAGGACCACTTTGACAATCCTGCGGTGCTGGCCATCCTGCCGGAGTACAATACCCGCCTGTGCCAGGTGGGCGCGCTGCTGATTTCCTACCGGGCCAGATTCTATGACAGCCTGGGAAAAGCCGCGGCCAAGTACCACGGCCAGTTTTCCGGCGGCGCGGAGGAATTCGCCCTCCAATACAAGACCGTTTCCACGGTTTCGGATCCCTTTGCTCCCGTTTCGGATCTGACCCAGAACCTGCTGGACCATCTGGAGCGCCATTACCGGGCGGAACTGGAAACGGGCCAGTGCCTCACCGGCCCCCACAAGGATGATTTTACCGTTTCCCTTTCGGGTATCGACTTGAAAGCCTACGGCTCCCAGGGTCAGACCCGCACCAGCGCCATCAGCTTGAAGCTGGCCCAGCGGGAGCTGATGGGACGGGAATGGGGGGAAGAGCCGGTGCTGCTGCTGGACGATGTTCTGTCCGAACTGGACCCCGGGCGGCAGGATTTCGTCCTGAACCAGATCGTGTCCGGCCAGGTCTTCATCACCTGCTGCGAACCGGGACGGTTCACCAAGCTGGGAAAGACGATTGAGATTAAGAGCGGTAGTGTAAGAAAATAGCTGTCATCGCGAACCAGTGCTCACACTGGTGTGGCGATCCCCCAAATAGGAGCAGGCATGGAATATTACGTCTATATGCTGACCAATGCACACAAAAATCTTCTATATACCGGGATAACCAATGACCTGATGCGCAGGGTGTATGAACATAAACACCATCTGGACAAGGGCAGCTATACCGACAGATATAATATTGAATATCTGATTTATTATGAATCCACCTCTGATGTGAAAGCTGCAATCGAACGGGAAAAACAGATCAAAGGCTGGAACAGAAAGAGAAAAGAAAAACTGATTGCAAGTAAAAATCCCAATTGGGATGATTTATATGAGAATCTCCTATAAACGGGGGGATTGCCACACCAGTGTGCGCACTGGTTCGCAATGACACCTCTGTCTGGGGGATTGCCACGCCAGTGTGC
>JAZSHO010000101.1:0-7362 GCA_045533345.1 Faecousia sp.
GGTGGCAATATGATCCGGGTAAGTGATGCACACATTGGGGGTGGTGTCGGTAGCGATATTGGTGATCACGTCGTTATAGATCTTGCCGTAGTCGGTATAGAGCCGCAGATTCACCTTGATATTGGGATACAATGCCTCAAAATCCGCCACGGCCTTTTCATAAATGGCCACCTGGGTCATATTGGTATCGTTCTTGGCCCAGAAGGAGATCTCGTAATTCCGGGAGGTATCGAATTCCTCCGGGATCACAAAGGCCTTGGCCTCCTTCGCCCCGTGGCAGCCGGTCAGAAAGCAGCCAATCAGGCTCAGGCACAGAATCAGAGCAGTCAGTTTTCTCATCCTTTGGTACCTCCCTGGGCGACACCGGCCATGATCTTCTTCCGGAAGATCAGGAACAGAACGATCAGCGGTACGGAGATCACCACCACCGCTGCCATCATGGCAGGAATGTTTTCCCGTCCGAAGCCGTTTTCCCGGATCTCCTGGATGCCGTTGGACACCAGGAAATAGGCCTGGTCATCGGTGATCAGCCGGGGCCAGATGTAGGAATTCCAGCACTCAATGACCTTCAGAATAGTCACGGTGACAATGGTGGGCTTGCAGATGGGAATCATGACCTTCAGCAGGTATTTCATGTCCGAAGTACCGTCCACCTTGGCGGCGTAGTACAGTTCGTCGGGGATCTGGGCAAAATTTTCCTTCAGCAGGTAGATGTAAAACACGGAGGTGACGGAAGGGAGAATCAGACCCATGAACGTATTGCGCAGGTCCATATTGGTAACGGTGACGAAATTGGTAATGACCACCAGTTCGCTGGGGATCATCATCATGGACAGAAACAGGGTAAAGGCCAGGTCCCGGCCCCGGAAGTTCAGCCGCGCAAAGGCAAAGGCCGCCAGCACCGTCACAATGAGCATAATGGCCGTGGTGGCCAGGGTGAAGATGATGGAATTGAGGAAATAGCCGCTCAGCGGCACCTGGGTGAAGGCATCGGCGTAATTCTGGAAGGTAGGTGCCAGAGTGTAAAGCTTGGGAATCCACTCGGAGTTATAGGCGCTGTAGGATTTGACAGAGGTCAGAAGCATCCAGTAAAAGGGAAACAGCACCGCAATGGCCCAGAGGGTCAGTAGCGTATAAACCACCGTGTTCCGCACCCGCTTGCGTACCAGGGCGGATTTTTCGATTTTTTCGTAATCCATAGCATCCACCTCTTAGTAATGCACGTGCTTTTTGCTGACCAGCAGATTGATGACGGTGATGGTCAGCACAATGGCGAACAGGATCATGGCCGCGGCGGAGGCGTAGGAGGGATAGCCGCCGGAATTGCCGTAAAGCATATCATAGACGTAGCCCACGATGGTATTCATCTCCGCGGCGTTCAGATCGGTGCCGAAGAGGGCCACCGCGTCGGAATAGGCCTTGAATGCGCCGATGAAACCAGTAATAATGAGATAAAACAGAGTGGGAGAGATCATGGGCAGGGTAATTTTCGTAAACTGCCGCAGGCGGTTTGCACCGTCTACTTTCGCGGCATTGTAATAGGTCTGGTCCACTGAGGCCAGGGCGGAGGTGAGGATCAGAATCTTGAAGGGCATGACCACCCACAATGTGTAGAAGCACAGTACGAACATCTTGGCCCAGTAGGGACCCTCCATAAAGTCCACCGGCCCCATACCGAACCAGGAAAGAATCAGATTGGCAAAGCCGTCAGAATAAGGGGTCTGCTTGAAGAGGATCATGAACACCAGACCCACCGCCAGAGTATTGGTGACGTAGGGCAGGAAGTAGATGGTCTGATACAGTTCCTTCAGCTTCTGAATGGAGCTTAACCCCACGCTGATCAACAGAGCGATGCCGGTGCTTAAGGGTACTGTTATGGCCACCAGAATGAAGGTATTTTTCACCGCCTGGAGGAAATAGGGGTCGTGAAGCACATAGGAATAGTTATAAAGGCCTACCCCGTAGTAAGTCTGGGAGGCGAAGTTGTAGCCCTCCTCCAGAGAGTAGATCAGCACATCGATGAGGGGATACACCAAAAAGGCCCCCAGAAATACCATTGCCGGCAGAAGATACAGCCAGCCTTTCAAGCTTCGGTTTTCCATAGACATTCTCCTTAGAAAGGATTTCTTTGGGAATATTATATTGCGATTTCCAAGGTATTGCAAGGGATTTCCCCGGTGGCAGCAACGAACTAAGCCTTTTTTTCACTTCTTTTCAAAAAATTTACTTTTTAACTTAGCTTTATTCGCATTTCCTGTTGTATAATCATGCCATCCAAAAGGAACGGAGTCTTCTCTTATGAAAAAACTGCTTTGTCTGGTACTTTCTTTGCTTCTGCTCACCGGATGCGCTTCCAACGCACCCACGGAAGAAACTGCCCTGCCCGCCGAATCCATTCCGGAAGCCACCCTGGCACCCCTGGTACCTGTGGAGGAAACCGCCGCTCCGGAATATGTTTCCCGATTTGAGTATGTGACGGAAATCACTCTGTCCGACGGGGATATTCTGGTGGACATCCTGGACAGCGGTGAAGTCATCGAGGGCCTTGTATCCGTCACCCATGACATTATCTATTACGAAGAAAAAGATACTTACGACAGCGGCAACCCCTACGGCGAAGGCACCGATGCCGACAAGCACACCGCCGAAGAAGCGGCTGAGCACACCGTGGTGAACATCACCGCCCCCGGTGCCTACCGGATCAGCGGCAAGCTGTCCGCCGGACAGCTCCGTGTCGATCTGGGAGAGGAGGCCTATGAGGATCCCAACGCGGTGGTGGAACTGATTCTGGATGACGTGGACATCACCTGCACCGTGGCTCCCGCCATTTTGTTTCTGAACACCTATGAATGCGACGGCAATTGGTCCACCGACACTGCCAAGTCCGATGTAGATACCAGTAACGCCGGTGCCAATCTGATTCTGGAGGGCGAAAACACCGTCACCGGTGCTTACGTTGCCAAAATCTTCAAGGATGCCGAGGGTGAAAAGAAGCTGTGGAAGCAGGACGGCGCCATCTATTCCTATCAGTCCATGAACGTTTTCGGCCCCGGCAAGCTGGACCTTACCGCCGGAAATGAGGGCCTGGATACCGAATTGCATCTGACCATCAACGGCGGTGACATCACCATCCGCTCCGACAACGACGGCATCAACACCAACGAGGACGGGGTTTCCGTCACCACCATCAACGGCGGCAATGTCCACATCATCGCAGGCCTTCGGGCCGAGGGCGACGGCATCGATTCCAACGGCTATCTGGTCATCAACGGTGGTACCGTGGTGGCCTCTGCCAATCCTGCCGCCGATGCGGGACTGGACTCCGACCTGGGGTCTTTCATCCACGGCGGTACCGTGGTGGCCCTGGGTTCTGCCATGGACTGGGCGGAAAGTGATTCCGGGCAGGTGACCATGAACCTGCAGTTTGCCGCCTACCGGGACAGCGGCTGTGCTATTGTTGTCACCCGGGAGGACGGCACGGTGGTCTTTGCTTACGACCCCAGCGAGGACGAAGTGGCGGCGGAAAATGCCCGGAAGTATTCCGGTGCCATTCTCTCCTGTCCTTATCTGACCCAGGGCGAAAGCTACCGACTGTATCTGGAAGGCACTGTTGACGGCACCGATATAGGCGGCATTTACGACATTTTCTCCGTCACCGGCTACGAGGGTGGCCAGCCGATGGCCTACACCGGAACCGATGTAAGAATGCATCCCGGCGGCATGGGCGGCTTCGGCGGTCAGCGGCCCCAGGGTGATTTCCGGGGCGAAAAGCCGGAGGACTTCGGCGGAGAAATGCCCCAGGACTTCACCCGTCCCAACGGGGAACGGCCCGAAATGCCCGATGGGGCACCGCCGGAAATGTTCAACGGGACACCTCCGGAAATACCGGAGGGCATGGAGCCTCCCCAGGGCGGTTTTGCTCCTATGGACGGCACCGCAGTTCCCAAAGGGGAAGCCCATACCCTGTTCTTCATGCAGGATATGGTGAACTTCTTCTCCGGTATCACCGCAGTTACAGAATAATCGCACCCCGGCGGATGTTCCATCCGCCGGGGTCGTGCTGTAAATTATTGTTTAGCGGCGAGTCGCCGCAGACAATTCGCACGAACTGCTATGCTTGTCGCTACCCGACCACTCGGTCCGGTAACGCTTTTGCAGATATAAATTATTGTTTAGCTTAGCAGTGAGAAAGAAGTATGTCATTGCGAGCCAGTCCTCAGACTGGCGTGGCAATCCCCCAAGGTTTCCGGTATGTCTGGGGGATCGTCACACCAGCGTGCGCGCTGGTTCGCGATGACATGCGTTTTAGTTACTGTTACCGTAAACTACAATTTACCATCCTAAAACAGCAAGCTGGAGCCGTCGCCGGCTTTGGCTGTCAAATGGCCGTTTTCCACAAAGCCCATTTTTTCCAGCCAACGCTGGAATTCGGGAATGGCGGTCTTTCCGGTAATTTCCCGGAGGGCCGCCGTTTCCCGGAAGCCGGTGGTCTGGTAGTTGAGCATGATATCGTCCCCATGGGAAATGCCCATGAAGTAGTTGCACCCGGCCATGGTCAGAAGGGCCGCCAGATTTTCAATGTCGTTCTGGTCCGCCTTCATATGGTTGGTGTAGCAGCAGTCGCAGCCCATGGAAATGCCCGTCAGCTTGCCCATGAAGTGGTCCTCCAGACCGGCTCTCGTCACCTGCCGGGCATCGTAGAGATACTCCGGGCCAATGAAGCCCACAACCGTGTTGACCAAAAACGGCTGAAACCGCTTGGCAAAACCGTAGCATCGGGCCTCCATGGTCACCTGGTCGGTACCATGATGGGCGTTGGAAGAAAGTTCCGACCCCTGGCCCGTTTCAAAATACATGACGTTGGGTCCCTCTGCTGTGCCGTCCCGCAACAGCAACTGCCGTGCCTCTTCCAGGGTCGCGCCGGAGAAGCCGAAGGCCTCGTTACCTTTCTGAGAACCTGCGATGGACTGGAAAATCAGATCACAGGGAGCCCCCGCCCGGACCGCCTTCATCTGGGCCGTCACATGGGCCAGGACACAAATCTGGGTAGGAATGGCCCAATGCTCCTTGATTTCCTGGAACCGCCGCAGCACCTTGCCCACCTGCTCCGGGCTGTCGGTGACGGGATTCAGACCGATGACCGCGTCACCGGCACCGAAGCTGAGGCCCTCCAGCACCGATGCAGTGATGCCCTCCGGGTCATCGGTGGTGTGGTTGGGCTGCAGGCGGCACCTTAACGTCCCCGGCAGGTCGATGGTGGTGTTGCAATGGGCGGTGACGGTGATTTTGTTGGCGGCGTAAATAAGGTCCAGGTTACTCATGAGCTTGCATACCGCCGCGATCATTTCAGCCGTCAAGCCCCGGCTGAGCTTTCGGATATCCGCCCCGGAGGTGGTTTCGGACAAGATCCATTCCCGCAGGTCACTGACGGTCCAACCCCGGATTTTGGCATAGACGGTCTCGTTCACGTCATCCTGGATGATCCGGGTGACCTCATCGGCTTCGTAAGGCACCGCCGGGTTTTCCCGGAGGTCGGAAAGGAGCATGGCAGACAGCACCACCTTGGCAGCGACCCGCTCCTGGGCGGATTCCGCCGCCAGACCTGCCAGTTTATCGCCGGTCTTTTCTTCGTTGGCTTTGGAAAGGACATCCTTAATGTCCCGGAAAGTGTATGTTTTCCCCAACAGGGTGGTTTTTAAGATCATAGTGTTTCATCCTTTGCAGAGCAGTAAGAAAAATGTGTCATTGCGAGGAGGAGCGAAGCTCCGACGTGGCAATCTCCTGGTACAATCTGTTTTCCTGCATAGCATTACGACCGTTTTACCGGGAGATCGCCACGGCCCTAAAGGGCCTCGCGATGACATTCGTAATCTAACATCGTACCGCTTATCTTACGAGACCACTACGCTTTTACGCATACTGTTGATGGCACCCTTTTCCAGCCGGGATACCTGGGCCTGGGAGATGCCTAGGGTGTTGGCAACCTCCATCTGGGTCTTCCCGTCATAAAACCGCAGGGACAGGATCTGCTTCTCCCGGTCCCCAAGAGCCCGAAAGGCGTTCTGCAGGGCAATGTGCTCCATCCAGCTGTCTTCCGTATTTTTGGCATCCCGCACCTGGTCCATCACCGTCAGCGGGTCTCCGCCGTCGGAATAAACCGGGTCGTAAAGACTTACCGGGGCGCAGACTGCATCCAGGGCCTGGGAAACATCCTCCAGAGGAATGTCCAGTTCCTTGGAGATTTCCTCCAGAGTCGGCTCCCGGCCCAGCCGGAGGGTCTGGGCTTCCTTGCACTGCAAAACCCGGTAGGCCACATCCCGGATGGAGCGGCTGACCCGGATGGCGCTGTTGTCACGAAGGTAGCGCCGCACTTCCCCGGCGATCATGGGCACCCCATAGGTGCTGAAGCGCACTTGCTTGTCCGGATCGAAGTTAGAGATGGCCTTAATAAGGCCGATGCAACCCACCTGGAACAGGTCATCGGGACATTCTCCCCGTTTGTCAAACCGCTGGATGACGCTGAGCACCAGCCGCAGATTTCCCTCGATGAGCTTTTCCCGGGCGGCTTTATCTCCCTCCCGGGCCCGGCGGAGAAGGGTATCCATCTCCACCTGGCTCAGCACGTTCAGCCTGGATGTGTTCACGCCGCAGATCTCTACTTTTCCCTGCATGGTGTTCCTCCTGTTAGTTGGTAATAAGAGAAGTATTTCCAGCAGGCGGGAGATGATACCAAAAAGTTCTTTGTGGCATTTTACCAAAAAAATCGGAGGCTGTTGAGGCCGTCAACATTTTTTGACGGCGTTTTTTCCAAAGAATCCAACTTTTTCGCTTCTTTTTGCCGGGAAGTGCTTCTGCGTTTCCGGCAACGTAACACGGAAACAGGCAGAAAAAGGAGGATTTTATGCAAAGGAATATGCACAGTTCTCCACAGGATGCCCCCCAAATGCAAAGAAGCGAAATACCTGTTGATAACTAAGAGTTTTCCACATTCTCCACAGGTTTTTCCACAGGAGTTTTCCACAGGCAGGAGGCGGGCGTGATATTCATTTTTGATTTACATAAAAATATTCGACCTGTTCCGACAGAATTTCCACTTTTTCGCTTCCCGTGGTTTTTACCATAGGGGAAATTTTGTGCAGAATTTCGGGACTTGACAAAGGTTTTTCACATGCGATGGGCGGGGACGGCCCCGCGGCCAATTCGTTACGAACCCAGGCAGGGAACCAACGCATCCTGATTGCGCTCGACCGTTAGTGTGATAAATTGTAGTTTATATGAGTAGTAAAAAAGAAGTATGTCATTGCGATAAGTAGCGCACACTGGCGTGGCAATCCCCCAAACACTCCCGGAAACCATAGGGGA
>JAZSHO010000070.1:0-4626 GCA_045533345.1 Faecousia sp.
CGGATTGCCACACCCAGTGTGCGCACTGGGTTCGCAATGACAGAGGTTTTCGACGAATTTTGCATCTGTTTCGCTGCTGAATGTACCGAAAACCTTGTCATTCCGGTGGAGCGCAGCGACCGTGGGAATCCGTTCTCCTCTACCAATATTTGCACCGCAAATATTGAAATTTCCGAAGGAAATCATAAATGATCGTCTTATGACAATATGATTTTGTTCCAAAATCACCGGGCCGTCGAGGGCGCCGGCCCCTACATATCCCATCGTTCAAATTCTTATTTATCGTATAGTCTATCGATGGAGATCGTAGGGAACGGATTTATCCGTTCCGCCGGAAAATGATTTTATTTTCCGGATTTGCGAAGCAAATACATGGTTTTATTGCCTGCGGCAATTGTGATTTGCCATGCGAATCACCGGCACGGATAAATCCGTGCCCTACGGTGTTATACGAACAGAACGATAAATTGGAATTTGGGCAGAAAAAACCTGCCGGCCTGGGTAGGGCGGCAGGTTGGGGAATTGGGAAGTGGATCAAGGGGTGGGGGCAGTTTCTTCTGCAGCTTCCGCGGTTTCTTCTGCGGCTTCCGCAGTTTCTTCAGCGGTTTCTTCTGCAGCTTCCGCGGCTTCTTCCGCTTCTTCTGCTTCTTCTTCGTTTTCTTCGCCGGTGGGCAGGTATTCCGCTTCGTCGTCGTATTCTTCGTCGTACTCGTCGTCGTACTCCTCATCCTCAGCAGGCGCTTCTTCCCCCTCCGGCTTGATGCCGTGGACCTCGTTATAATGGTCCGTCAGGGTCTTGAAGGGCTTTTTCAGGAAGGTGGAGGCAAAGCAGAAGGCGGTGGCGTAGTACAGTGCGCCCCAAATGGGCATCAGGGTCATGAAGGTATGCAGATCCAGCAGCGCAAAGGCGATGCCGGGGATCCAGATCAGCAGCATGGTACCGATGGACCGCAGGGGGTGGGCAAAGAGCAGGAACCAGGAGTTGGTCAGCAGCTGCCACCACTTACAGCCGAACCGGGAATGGAAGGCCGGCACCAGGCACTGGAACACAGCCACCAGGCCCATGGCGATCCAGGACAGCCACTTGGCGCCCTCCAGCAGCATGGCGGAAACGGAGAACCAAATGGTCACCCCCATGACCACCGTAGCAACGCCCCAGGCCAGGGTCACGGTGCCGAAGCCGCTGGTAAAGCCCCGCCAAAAGGCCGCGTAGGGGGAGGAGTCATCCTCCTTGTCCAGCAGCACCTTGCAGGCGGTAAACATACCGGCCTGGGCCGCGCCGATGGTAAAGACCGGCAGGCAGCAAAGGATGTAGATCACATTCAGCAGAATGATATCGCCGAGGAACATCATGATCTGCATCGGCTTGGATTCGTAAGAGAAAAAACCGCCCATAGACAGGCTCCTTTCAATCAACACAGTCCCCTATAGTTTAAGCGAAATCGCCTGCGATTGCAAGAATAATTTGTAAACAATCGGCTAAAATAAAAAATTTTCAGGATATTTTAGAAAATCATGGAATATTTTCGAAAAGTATTTGAATTGTTCATAAATACAGTTTATAATAACGTGGAGATCAACTGAGGAGAGATTACCGTGCACGAACAACCAACGCTTATTGACAAGATCGGCAAAGTGATCAGCATTGCCGGCAACGCGATTTTGATGAACCTGCTGTTTCTGCTTTGCAGCATTCCCATCGTGACCATCGGTCAGGCCTGGAAGGCGCTGCTGATGGCCGTCCGGTATAATATCCGCGGCGACAAGTGGCAGGACGGTTTCTGGAAGGGCTTTAAGTCCCGCTTCTGGAGAGGTACCATTTCCTGGTGCGTCATGCTGGTGCTGGACTTCTTCTTTATGCGCGAAACGATGCTGGTGATCCAGCAGGTGGGCTTTGATGTACCCTCCGTTGCGGCTGGCCTTGTGTTTGCCCTGATGGCAATGGTCACCTTCTCCATGCAGCTGCTGGAGGTATACGTCCCCACCGGCATCGGTGACTGGCTGCGCAATTCCGTCAATATGGTATTCCATGTGCCTCTGGAGCTGGTGGCCTGCGCCGCCCTGTTCTGGGCGCCGCTGATCCTGTTCTATATGTGGTTCGGTTTGTTCTGGCACGTGATGGTCATTTTTGTTACGGTGTACTATGTTCTGGTGGCAGCCATCGGAACGCTGCTGCTGAAAAATGCCCTGATCCACTACCTGCTGGAGGCCCGGAAGGAAGGCATCCTGCTGGAGGACGAGGGCCTGAAAAAAGATTCAAAGGATGAATGACCATGTGGGAAAAACTGAAAAAGACAGCCTTTATCCAGGGCTGCATCAAGCTGAAAAATGACCTGAAGCCCATGACCTTCAAGGAAAAGTGCGAGCATCTTTGGGAGTACTACAAGGAATGGCTGCTGGTGGTCTTTTTGGTCATTATGGGCATCAGCCTGCTGTCCACCATCATCGCCAACCGCAGCAAGGACGTTTTGGTCAGCGGCATGGTGGTCAATGTCAGCGTGGACCCCAGGGGCATGACCTATCTGACCACGGACTATGCCAAGATGCTGGGCGCCACCTCCAAAAATCAGGTCTGCGAGGTGGATGCCACCGGCTTCGGCGATCCCCTGGACCCGGAAAACGGCGAGAGCAGCTATTATGCCTCCATGATCCTGCCGGCCCGTGTCACCGGCGCCATGCTGGATTATATGCTGCTGGATGAGTTTGCCATGAAGTATTACATCGCCCATGATGTGTATATGGATCTGCGGAATTTCTTCACGGAAGAGGAACTGGAAGAGCTGGCTGCGGAGGATCGGGTGATCTATGCCATGGAGGAGGGCGACATCGACCGGATGCCCATTGCCGTGAAGATCACGAATATTCCCTTTGTGAAGGACAATGCGGGAGCCTCCGGCGAGGTGTTCTTTGCCCTGTCCGGCAGCTCCCCCCGGCCGGAAATGTGCCGCCATGTGTGGAATTACCTCCATGCCTGGCAGTCCCCGGAGGAATAACCGTTATAAGAAAAGCTGTCATCCTGCGATTCCCGCGGATGACAGCTTGTGTTATTGCAGCTTTTTCAGATAGCTTTTGATGGCCTCGAAGGAGGTGTCGCTGATGGCATGCTCCAGGCGGCAGGCATCCTCCAGGGCGGTATCGGCATCCACACCCAGCATCATCAGCAGGCGGGACAGTACCGTGTGCCGCTCGTAGATCTTTTGGGCGACCTCCAGACCGCTGTCCGTCAGGGTGATGAAGCCGTCCTTGTCCACCGAAATATAGCCGTCCTTCTTAAGCAATCCCACCGCGCGGCTGACGCTGGGCTTGCTGTAGTTCATATGCTCGCTGATGTCCACAGAGCGGACAGCGCCGTTTTTCTGCAACAGCACATGGATGGTCTCCAGGTACATTTCACCGGATTCGTAAATGGCCATGCTGCCCCTCCTTTTCCTGTGATAATATGATTTTATCACAGCTGAGGGGAAAATGCAAGTATGTACCGGTGGAGCGTCCACCGGCGCAGCATTACTGCAGACCCTGCTCGTAAGCCTCGATCATTTTCTTGACCATCTGGCCGCCGACGGAGCCGGCCTCGCGGGAGGTCAGGTGACCGTTGTAGCCGTTGGTCAGGTTAACGCCAACTTCCTGGGCAGCCTGCATCTTGAACTGCTCCATAGCCTGCTTTGCCTGGGGAACATTGATCTGATTGTTCTTGTTGCTCATGTCAATCTCTCCTTTTTAGGATCCGTATCGGAACCCTTGCTTTCTTGGAAAGGTCAATGCCTTCCGAAGAAAGCATTTTTCTTTCCGCAAGGCTAGGTTTACCCCATTACAAAAGAATACCCCTGTTTCTTTCGGAAAAAGTCGCAAATCTTGGAAAAGACATACCTGCTCTACATCGCAGCTTTGCAAAAAAGGGTGATTAGGCTGCGTAAAAATGGGAAAGCGCACAATACAGCCACAAAAATCCCGGATTATTCATACAAAACACCAAGAAATCAATATTGCATTCTGTTTTTGTGAAAATAGGTTGATTTCTGCTTCCGAAAGTGGCATAATGAGTATGTGCAACACCCCTAAAACAAAAAATGGAGGAAGTACATTATGAAAAAGTTACTCGCACTGCTGCTGGCTGCAATCATGGTTCTGAGCTTTGCTGCCTGCGGCGAATCCACGCCCGCTGGCACCGGTGACAATGCCGGCACCGGTGAGCAGCCCAAGTCCGACTACAAGGTAGCTATGGTTACCGACTACGGCGACATCACCGACCAGTCCTTCAACCAGACCACCTGGGAAGCCGTCGTTGCTTTCGGTAAGGACAACAATGTAGAGACCAAGTACTACAAGCCCACCAGCAATGACACTGCCGGCCGTGTTGCCTCCGTGGAACTGGCCATCGCAGAAGGCTACAACGTTATCGTGATGCCCGGTTATGCTTTCGGCGGCACCATCGCTGAAGTTTCCGGCACCTATCCCGACGTGAAGTTCGTGGCTCTGGACGTGGCAAAGGGCGACCTGCTGGAAGGCGGCGTGGCTCTGAAGGGCGAAAGCTATGACTACAATCCCGACAACTGGGATCTGAGCAAGTACGTCTACATGGACAACGTTTACTGCGCTGTCTATCAGGAAGAGATCTCCGGCTACATG
>JAZSHO010000048.1:0-6794 GCA_045533345.1 Faecousia sp.
ATCCTGATTGCGCTCGACCGTTAGTGTGATAAATTGTAGTTTATATGAGTAGTAAAAAAGAAGTATGTCATTGCGATAAGTAGCGCACACTGGCGTGGCAATCCCCCAAACACTCCCGGAAACCATAGGGGATCGCCACACCAGCCTGCGGGATGGTTCGCGATGACATGCGTTTAATTTGCTGCTACCGTAAACAATAATTTACAACCGCAGTATCGTTACCGGGCCGAGCGGACGGGTGACGATTACCACCAGACTACGTGCGAGTTGGCCGCCGGGCCATCCCCACAAATAATAATTTACCACCGCAAAAGCGTTACCGGGCCGAGCGGACGGGTGGCGATGATCGCCGTAGTCGGTGCGCATTGGCCGTGGGGCCATCCCCACAAATAATAATTTATCTCATCATAACACGTTCTGGCTTGCTTTGCAACGAACGAAAAAAACTCCCCGGGTGAACCGGGGAGGAAACAAAAATCAGACCTTCAGCTTTAGAACCAGCTTCTTGATGTGCTTGGGTTCCTCCAGATGCAGATTGGGCATATGACCGTCTTCGGGGTAGGCCACGTAGCAGTAGCCTGCGCGGATCTTCATGAAGTCCACGGGACCGGCGTACATACCCTTGTCCTTGGCGGTATTGAATTCGCCGTCCAGGGTCAGGGTCTCCAGGGGGGCCCAGCCCACGACCTCTTCGCCTTCGACCACATACTGCACGTCCAGGTAATTCCGGTGGGCTTCACAGAGCTTGCCCTCGGGGGACTTGGTGTCCATTTCCTGGACCAGGATCTTGTTGCCGTCGGACAGGGCTACATTGCCTGCGGACCAGTCGGTGATCTTGGCGGCGGCTTCTACGGCCTCCTCCAGGCCGGGGATAATGGCCGCGTAACGGCCCAGGTCTTTGAAGGGACATACGATCATAGTGATTCCTTCCTTTCCGAAATTATAAGGTCAGCAACTGTTCGAAGCTGTCAACTTTCGCGTCGTAATGCTCGGGGGTGCCGAAGCCGTAGCTGCACCAGATGAAGGGAATACCTGCTTCCACGGTGGCCTCATAGTCACCCTGGGTGTCGCCGATGTAAACCACGTCCTCAATGCCGTGCTTTTCCATCAGCATGCGGATGGTCTTTCCCTTGCTGGTGCCGGTGTCGCCGAAGCACAGGTGGCCGGAAACATAGTCTTCCAGTCCCAGCTTTTCCATGCACAGCTCCGGATAGCCACAGTCTGCGTTGGTGACGATGAAGATCCGGTGCTTTTTAGAAAGCTCTGCCATGGTTTCCTTGACCTTAGGGTAGCCGATGTCACAGGGATGCTCCTTCAAGTAACGGTTTCCGGAGTCGATGCACCGGTCCATCAGCTCATACCGCTGGGGCAGAGGGATCTCGGGGAAAATGGCATCGGCGATGGCGGTCATGACCCGGCCGAAGAGATTCAGCAGGATCTGCTCATTCACGCACAGATGGTCCAGACCCTCTTTTCTCAGCTGGAGGTTGTAGCCCTCGGCCACCAACGCGGGAGAATTCCACAATGTGCCGTCAATGTCAAAAATCAAGCTTTCGTATTTCATGCTTCCTCCAGATGCCGGGCGATGCGGCCGATGATCATATCCAGGGCCACAAAATTCTTGCCGCCCTCGGGGACGATGATGCTGGCGTATTTCTTGCTGGGCTCCACGTACTTTTCGTGCATGGGCTTCACCGTTTCCTGGTACTGAAGCAATACGCTTTCCAGGGTGCGGCCACGCTTATTTACGTCCCGCTTGATCCGGCGGCAGAGCCGGACATCTGCGTCGGTGTCCACGAAAATCCGGATGTCCATGAGGTTTCGCAGTTCCTCGTTTTCGAAAATCAGAATGCCCTCCACGATGATGACCTTTTTGGGGCAGATGCGGATGACCTCATCAGAACGGTTGTGGGCGGCGAAATCGTAGACGGGGCAGTCGATTTCCTCCCCATGGCGAAGTTGGTCCAGATGCCGGGCCATCAGGTCCGTTTCCAGGGCCGCAGGCTCATCGTAATTCAGCTTGCACCGTTCCTCGTAGGGCAGTTCGTCGTGGCGCTTATAATAGTTGTCGTGGCTGAGGACGGTCACATCCCCTTCGAATTTGGCGATGAGGTTCTTCATAAGCGTGGTTTTGCCGCTGCCGGTACCGCCGGCAATGCCGATGACTAAGATGTTGTTGTCCATAACCTGCCTCCGTGGAGATAATTTTAAAGGAAAAGTATGTCATCCCGAGGGAGCGAAGCGAGTCGAGGGATCTTCGCAGTTATTTGACATATGCACTTAACGAAATGCCAAGATTCTTCGACTTCGCTGCGCCATGCGCAGCTTCGCTCAGAATGACAACCTTGTTCGTGCTTTTGCAAGGATAAACGGGCTTAATGATTCAAGAGCAGTGCAGAGAGCTGAATCATTGCTTCATTTCCGGCGCTGTTAATCATTTGCAATTCCCCTTCGCCCTCTTCCAGCAATCCTGCCTCTTGCAAGCGCCGTTTGGTTTCTCTTGCGGTGCCGTCGCCGCCGTCCAGCAGGGCAACGTCCTCTCCCAAAATCTTACCAATGGCCTTGGCGGCGAAGGGATAGTGGGTGCAGCCCAAAACCAGGGCATCCAGCTTTCCTGCATAGGGGGAAAGAATGGTGCGAAGAAGATCCTCTGTTTCTTCTGTTTCGGCTTTTCCGGCCTCCACCAGCTGCACCAGACCCGGTGCGGGGATTTTGAAAACTTCGCAGTTTTCGTCGAACCGGTGCAGAAGAGAATCGAATTTTTCCTCCCGCAGAGTCACCTCTGTGGCCATAACGCCCACCCGGCCCCCGGGAAAATGGTCCGCCGCCAGCTTCAGCGCCGGTTCAATGCCGATGACGATGAGGTGGGGGTAGGCTTCCCGGACTTCCTTCACCGCCGCGGCGGTGGCGGTGTTGCAGGCCAGCACCAGGGCTTTCACGCCATATTCCGTTGTCAGTTTTTTTGCCGCTGCCAGGGTCAGCTGCTTCACTTCTTCGGTGCTGCGGCTGCCGTAGGGGGCGTTGGCGGAATCGCCGAAATAGAGGTAGCGCTCTCCGGGCATCCGGGCACGCAGGTGCCGCAGCACGCTGATGCCCCCCACGCCGGAGTCGAATACGGCGATATAATCCTGCTTGGTGTTCATAGGCTCACCATCTTTCTTTCCTGTCTATCTTATCAAATCCTGCCGCTTCTTGCAATGCTTCGTTGACTTTTTCCCGGAATTTTGCTATGGTGAAATCATCAAAAACAGGAGGTAATGTTCGTGAACCGTTATTTGTTTGTCATTGATTACCAGAAAGATTTCGTAGACGGCGCATTGGGATTCCCCGGTGCGGAAAAGCTGGATGCCGCCATCGCCGCCAAGGTGCGCGCTTACGGCAAGGGGAATGTGCTGTTCACCCGGGATACCCATTTTGAAAACTATCTGGAAACCCGGGAGGGCAAGAACCTGCCTGTGGTCCATTGCGTGAAGGGAAGCGACGGCTGGCAGGTCTACGGCGAAACCGCCAAGGCTCTCATGGAAGTGGAAGCCCCCGGCATCGACAAGCTGGTCTTCGGCATGGATGTGACGGACCCGGCTACCGCCGCCGTTCTGCCGGAAGCCGCCGACGAAATCGAACTGGTGGGCCTGGTCAGCAACATCTGCGTGGTCAGCAATGCGGTGGTTCTCCAGAGCAAGTACCCGGAGGCCACTATCCTCGTGGATGCCTCCTGCACCGACTCCTTTGACAAGACCCTCCACGCCAAGGTCCTGGATGTGCTGGAAGGCTTCCAGGTGAAGGTGATTAACCGATAAGAAAATGCCCGACGGTTTTGGCCGTCGGGCATAAAATTTTGTAGCAGAAACGAATCGGGCCGACCACCCAATGGTCCCGGTCAATAACCGGACTGAAGACTCGCGGTGTCAGCGGCGACACGCCGCTTATTTCGTGCCGAAGATGCGGTCGCCGGCATCGCCCAGGCCGGGCAGGATGTAGGCGTGGTCATTCAGCTTTTCGTCGCAGGCGGCCAGGTAGATTTCCACATCGGGATGGGCCTCCTGGACAGTCTTGATGCCCTCGGGGCAGCCGATGATGTTCATCATGATGATGTTCTTGCAGCCGTGCTGCTTCAGAAAATCGATAGCGGCAACAGCGGAGCCGCCGGTGGCCAGCATGGGATCCACAACGTAGACCTGGCGAGCACCAACGTCTTCGGGCAGCTTGCAGTAGTATTCCACGGGCTTGTGGGTCTCGGGGTCACGGTACAGGCCGATGTGACCGATCTTGGCGGAGGGGATCAGATCCACCATGGAATCCACCATGCCCAGGCCGGCGCGGAGGACGGGAACGATGGCCAGCTTCTTACCGGAGAGCATACGGCACTTAGCCACCTGCATGGGGGTCTCCACTTCTACTTCCACGGTAGGCAGGTTCCGGGTCGCTTCGTAGCACATCAGACCGGCGATCTCACTGATGAGGGCGCGGAATTCCTTGGTGCCGGTGTTCTTGTCGCGCAGGATTGCCAGCTTGTGCTGGATCAGGGGATGATCGAGGACGTGTACATTGGACATGATGTTTTTCTCCTTTATTAATAGATGGTGCTGTCATTGCGAGCCAGTGCTCCACAGCGACGCGCTAAGAGCCGCCTGCGGCGGTTGCGCTCTGCACGCGGCCTGCGGGCCGTGTGGCGTGGCAATCCCCTATGGTTTCCAGGAGTGTCCGGGGGATCGCCACACCAGTGACATCGGTCACTGGTTCGCGATGACATAGTATTATTTCAATTTTTCTAATCTTTCCCGTTCTGCCTGGCTTAATCTTAAATAGTTGGGGGTCAGAGCGTTGCCGTCACCGGGTTCTCCCGCGGCGGTTTTCTTTGCCGCCAGAAGCGCCACACCGGTGGCCCGCTGGTGAAGACGATGCTCCGGGGGCAAAACCAGGTTGGGGACGCTTTCCAATAACGTATTATAACACAGATTACTGCCGTCGCCAACCAGGAAAATGGGTTTTTCCAAAGTTTTCAGTTCCTCTGCCAGATCCGACAGGGCAATGGCCCGGTCCTCCCGGATTCTCTCAATTTTTCCTTGATTTACATAAAACAGAGCATTGTACACCTGGCTCCGCCGGGCATCCATACAGGGGCAGACATAGCCCTCCCAGATGCCCAAATGCTCCGCCATGGCCTCCAGGGTGGACACGCCGTAGCAGGGAAGCTGACCGCCCCAGGCGAAGCCCTTGGCGGCGGACACACCGATGCGGACACCGGTGAAAGAACCGGGACCCTCCGCAACAGCTACGGCGGTAATGTCGGAAACGGCCTTGCCGCATTGCTTCAGCAAATCTTCCGCCATGACCATTAAGGTCTGGCTGTGGGTCAGGCCGGTGTTCTGGTAGCTTTCGCCCAGAAGCTTTTTGTCATCCAGCAGGGCAACACTGCCTGCCTTGGCGCTGGTTTCAAAGGCTAAGATCAGCAAGGGAATCCCCTCCTTCGATGGTAATGCGCCGGGTGTCTTCTCCCAGCTTTTCGATGGTGATGTTCATGGGATCTTCCAGAGCATCGTCCACATTTTCGCTCCATTCCACGGCGCAGACGCCGTTTCGGTCCAGGTAGTCCTCCCAGCCGATGTCCCACAGGTCATCGGAGGACCGAAGCCGGTACATGTCGAAGTGGAACAGGGGGATACGGCCCCCCAAGTACTCGTTGACGATGGTATAGGTGGGGCTGGTGACCAGGTCCTTGCAGCCCAGTCCCCGGGCCAGCCCCCGGGTGAAGGCGGTTTTTCCCGCACCCAGGTCTCCCCGGTAGGCGATGACCGTCCCGGGCTGTATGATCTTCCCCAATGCCGCCCCGATGGCCTCGGTCTCGGCAGGAGCGTTGGTGATGAATTCCATAAAATTTCCTCTTATTGACTGTTCTTCAGTTTCTCCGCTTGGTCGGCGGTGGCCAGGGCGTTGATGATCTCGTCGATATCCCCGTCCATGATGGAGTCGATGCGGTACAACGTCAGTCCCACCCGGTGGTCGGTGACCCGGCCCTGGGGGAAATTGTAGGTGCGGATCCGCTCGTTGCGCATACCGGTTCCCACCTGGCTGCGGCGCATGCCGGTGACCTGGGAGTCGATCCGCTCCTGCTCGATCTCATAGAGCTTGGCGGCAAGCATCTTCATGCATTTTTCCCGGTTCTGCAGCTGGCTCCGCTCCTCCTGACAGGCCACCACAATGCCGCTGGGCTTGTGGATCAGACGGACTGCAGAGGAAGTTTTGTTGACGTGCTGGCCGCCGGCACCGGAGGCGCGGTAGACCTGCATTTCAATGTCCTCGGGGCGGATGTCCACATCCACCGTGTCCATTTCCGGCAGCACTGCCACGGTGGCGGTGGAGGTATGCACACGGCCGCCGGATTCCGTTTCGGGCACCCGCTGTACCCGGTGGACACCGCTTTCAAATTTCAGGCGGGAGTAAGCGCCTTCGCCGGAAATGACAAAGTCAGCTTCCTTGACGCCGCCCAGTTCGGTTTCGTTGTAGTTCATCAGCTCCACCCGGAAGCCGTGCTTGTCTGCGTACATGGAGTACATCCGAAACAGGGAGTGGGAAAACAATGCGCTTTCCTCACCGCCCACACCGCCGCGGATTTCCACAATCACGTTTTTGTCATCGTTGGGATCCCGGGGCAGCAGCAGAATCTTCAGCTGCTGTTCCAGCTCCTCCAGTGTTTTTTTGGACTGGGTGAATTCCTCCTGACACAGCTCCCGCATATCGGGATCCAGCTGCAAGTCGGAGGCCAAGCGGTCTTAGGAAGACAAGCAAGTTGTTCA
>JAZSHO010000179.1:0-6211 GCA_045533345.1 Faecousia sp.
CAGCCGGTGCTGCGGAAAACCGGCTACTGTAAGTTTGTCCGGGAAGGCATGACGTTTGTCCGCTCAGACGGCAAGGTGTGTCCCTGCATGGCGCTGCTGCACAACGGCTATACATACATGCACAATATCCGTCGGAAGATCACCCACTGCTCTTTCGGAAATATCAGGGAAGCACCTCTGTCCGAGATCTGGAGCAGCAAGGAATACAAGATCTTCCGCAGAAAATTCGACGAATTCGAATTTGCCTCCTGTCTCTACTGCGGCCACTGCGAGCTGTTCGAGGAGAATCAAGAGGACTGCATCGGCAATACGCACCCCGCCTGCGGCGGTTGCCTGTGGGCAGAAGGTGTGCTGAGCTGTCCCTGAGTGTTCAAATACAAAACAGAGCGCCTGTGGAGCCGATCCGCCAGCCGCTCTGTTTTACTTTATGTGCGATATGTCGCGGGGTGCAACAGCACAACAGTTGTGGGTGTACCTCGAAAACCTGTGTGAAATGATACGAAACAACAGGAAATAGCATATACTCTCAGATGTGCACGACTTGTGCAATGGTACAAAAAACGGTATAATAAAGGAATAAATTCTGTTGATTTGTGCTGTATGATGGATGGGTATACCCTGTTTTAAAGGCAATTTGATTGTACAGCATGCAGCTATATTTATTACCCCCAACAGGAAAACAACCGGAGGTGTGTTATGAAAATTCTTGTCTGTGTCAAGCAGGTGCCCGGTTCCAGTAATGTGGAAGTGGATCCAGTCACCGGTGTTCTGAAACGTAGCGGCATTCCCAGTAAGATCAACCCCTACGATCTGTATGCCATCGAAACCGCGCTGTCCCTGACAGAGGCCTTTGGCGGCACCGTAGAAACCCTGACCATGGGACCTCCCCAGGCGAAAGCCGTCATTCAGGAAACCGTCTGTATGGGTGCCCGAAAAGGCACTGTGCTGACGGACCGAAAATTTGCCGGCGCGGACGTACTGGCCACCGCCTACACCCTTTCCCAGGGTGTCCGCAGATGCGGTGATTTCGATCTGATCCTCTGCGGCAAGCAGACCACCGACGGCGATACCGCCCAGGTGGGTGCGGAACTGGCAGAATATTTGGGTATTCCCAACGTATCCAATGTACTGTCCATTGAAGACTGCCGGGATGGAGAACTGCACCTGACTGCCAGCCTGGACGAAAAAATCGTAACTATGGCCATATCCCTGCCCTGTCTGATCTCCGTGGATGGGGATATCAACACCCCCCGTCTGCCTTCCTATAAGATCAAGAAGACCCTGACGGAAGATTCTGTGTCTTTTCTGACCTTTGCGGATTTTGCAGATCAAGACGAAAGCCATTATGGTCTTTCCGGCTCTGCTACCCAGGTGGAACGGATTTTTCCACCGGAAAAAGTGAGCCAGAAGCAGACCATCGATGCAGATTCCGAAGCCGCCGCACAGGCGCTGTATCAGCTCCTGCTGAATAAGAAAATGCTGTAAGGAGGTGCCGCGAAATGGGAAAACTGGTAATCAATCGTAATCTTGTAACCCCGGAAAAGGCGGAAACTCTGATGCAGCTCTGTCCCTTCGGTGCCATTTCCTACGAAAACGAAAAGCTGGATATTTCCTCTGGATGTAAGATGTGCAAAATGTGCGTCCGAAAGGGTCAGGGTCTGGTGGAATTCGTGGAAGAAACCAAGGAAATCGACAAAAATCTTTGGAAGGGTATCTGTGTCTATGCCGACTGCACCGGCGGACAGATCCACCGGGTCACCTTTGAGCTTTGCGGCAAGGCACAGGAACTGGCCGCCGTTACCGGACATCCGGTGTATGCTTTGGTTATCGGCCATAATGTGGCCGACTGTGCCGAAACACTGCGGCACTACGGTGTGGACAAGGTCTTCATCTATGACCACGAAGCCTTCGCGGATTTTCGCATTGAACCATACACAGAAGCATTCTGCGACTTTATTGAAAAGGAAAAACCCTCCTCCATTCTGGTAGGTGCCACCAACCTGGGCCGCCAGCTGGCCCCCCGTGTGGCTGCCCGCTGCCGCACCGGTCTGACTGCTGACTGCACTGTGCTGGAAATGAAGGGAAATACCGACCTGGTCCAGATCCGCCCCGCCTTCGGCGGCAACATCATGGCCCAGATCGTGACCCCCAACACCCGTCCCCAGTTCTGCACCGTCCGGTACAAGGTCTTCGCGGAACCCAAGCCCACGGAAGATCCCTCCGGCGAGATCGTTGCCATGGCAGTTTCGGATACGATGACCCGCTCTGCTGTGGAAGTTCTTGCCACCGTCACCAAACCCAAGGATATCGACATTGCTGAAGCGGAAGTGATCGTGGCGGTGGGCCGCGGTGCCTCTTCCGAATCCATGCGGGCCATGGCCGGAGAACTGGCGGATCTGCTGGGTGGCGTGGTTGCCTGCACCAGACCGCTGGTGGAAAGCAATGTGTTCGATGCCAAACACCAGATCGGCCTGTCCGGCAGAACCGTCAAGCCCAAACTGATCTTCACGCTGGGCATTTCCGGCGCGGTTCAGTTTGCCGCCGGCATGAAGTCCTCGGACTGTATCATCGCCATCAATTCCGATCCCAACGCACCCATCTTTGACGTGGCCCACTACTGCGTCATCGGTGACGTAAACGAAATCCTGCCCAAACTGATTGACAAGATCAAGGGGGTGTCCTGATGTACAATACCGTTACTGCGGCAGATATTGCCCATTTAGAATCCATCGTGGGCCGGGCCCACGTCCTTACCGGCGAAGCCATCAACCTCGACTATGCCCACGACGAACTGGGCGGCATCGAGCGGATGCCGGAAGTTCTGGTACGGGTACATACCACGCAGGAAGTTTCCGCAATCATGCGGCATGCCTATGAACGGAACATTCCCGTCACTGTCCGGGGCAGCGGAACCGGTCTGGTTGGCGCTGCTGTGCCCATCCACGGTGGCATTCTGCTGGAAACCACCAAAATGAATCAGATCCTGAAACTGGACAGCAACAATCTGACAGTTACTGTACAGCCTGGTGTTCTTCTGATGGAACTGGCTGCGTTCGCGGAGGAAAATGACTTCCTCTATCCCCCGGATCCCGGCGAAAAGTCTGCTACCATCGGCGGCAATATCTCCACCAATGCCGGCGGCATGCGGGCCGTAAAGTACGGCGTCACCCGGGACTATGTCCGTTCCCTGACGGTGGTGCTCCCCAACGGTGAAATCCAGACATTCGGCGCTGCGGTTGCCAAGAACTCCTCCGGCTACAGCCTGAAGGATCTGATCATCGGTTCCGAAGGCACCCTGGCCATTATCTGCGAAGCAGTGCTGAAACTGGTGCCCTTGCCCAAGGTCTCCATCAGCCTGCTGGTGCCCTTCCCGGATATGAAAACCGCCATTGAAGCGGTGCCCCACATCATCCGCTCCAAGGTGACGCCCACCGCCATTGAGTACATGTCCCGGGATACCATTCTCTTCTCCGAAAGCTACTTAGGCAAGCGCTTCCCGGATACAAAGAACGATGCTTACATTCTGCTGACCTTCGATGGCAATACCGATGCCCAGGTGGAACAGGATATGTCCACCGTAGCAGAACTCTGTCTGCAGATCGGTGCGCTGGACGCATACATCGTGGATACCGAGGAGCGGAAAAAGTCTGTCTGGTCCGCCCGCGGCGCCTTCCTGGAGGCCATCAAGGCCTCCACCACCGAGATGGACGAGTGCGACGTGGTTGTCCCCGGCAATCAGGTGGACACCTTCATTAAATACACCCATGAACTGGCGGCAGAATTTAACGTCCGCATCCCCAGCTTCGGTCATGCCGGTGACGGCAATCTCCATGTCTATATCTGCCGTGACGCATTGAACGATGCGGATTGGGGAAATGTGAAGAATGCCATTTTTGACCGGATGTATGCCAAGTCCGTGGAATTGGGTGGTCTGGTTTCCGGTGAGCACGGCATTGGCTACGCTAAGAAAGAATTCCTGAAGCGGCAGTACGGGCAGACGCCGATTGCGCTGATGCAGGGCATTAAGCAGGTCTTTGACCCCAAGAATATCCTGAATCCCGGCAAGGTCTGTTTCTGAGTTTGAAAGGAGGCCATTCCTATGACAATTTCGGTTCCTTATGGCAGAACAAGCCTTTCTGCAGAACTTCCGGAAGAACGTCTTTGCGCAGTACTGAAGAGTTCTTTGGAGCAGTACATACCCCCTATGGTGGAAACCGAGCTGGTGGAGGAGGCCCTCCGCACCCCCATCGGTGCTCCTTCTCTGGAAGAATTGGCTGCGGACAAAGAAAATATTGTACTGATTGCCAGTGACCACACCCGGCCCGTGCCCAGCAAAGTGCTGGTGCCTCCCATGCTGAAGGCCATCCGCCGTGGCAATCCAAATGCCAAAATCACGATTTTGATTGCTACCGGCTGTCACCGCGGCACCACAAAAGCGGAGTTGGTTGAAAAATTCGGCCCGGAAATCGTGGAAAGGGAGAAAATCGTCATCCATGACTGTGCCGCGGAAGCGGATATGGTCACCATCGGTACCCTGCCCTCCGGCGGCTGCCTTCGGATTAACCGGATTGCCGCAGAAGCAGATCTTCTGGTCAGCGAAGGTTTCATTGAACCCCATTTCTTCGCCGGTTTCTCCGGCGGCCGGAAGAGTGTCCTCCCCGGCATCGCCGCCAGAGAAACGGTATACTGGAATCACAATGCGGAATTTATTGCATCCCCCCTTGCCCGTACCGGCATTCTGGAGGGCAATCCCATTCACCGGGATATGCTCTATGCAGCCCGTAAGGCAAAGCTGGCCTTTATCTGCAACGTAGTCATCAATGCTGAACACCGGGTTGTGGGCGCTTTTGCCGGTGACTGTGAACAGGCCCATGTGGCGGGCACGGAGTTTTTGAAAGGTCTGTGCCAGTGCCGGAAAGTTCCTGCCGACATCGTCATTACCTCCAACAACGGCTACCCCCTGGATCAGAATATCTACCAGGCTGTCAAGGGTATGACCGCCGGCGAAGCCAGCTGCAAGGACGGCGGTGTCATCATCATGGCTGCTGCCTGCAATGACGGTCACGGCGGTGAATCCTTCATGAAGACCATGACGCAGAATCTGACACCTGCCCGGATTCTGGAGCAGATTCAGGCTACCCCCAAGAAAGACACCGTCCCCGATCAGTGGGAAAGCCAGATTCTGGCCCGGATCCTGTCCAAATTCCATGTGGTTCTCGTTACCCAGGCGGATCCCGAGTTGGTGACAGCCATGAAAATGCACCCAGCCACAGATCTGGAGCAGGCACTGCAGATTGCTGAGCGGCTCCTGGGCAGAACCCCCGCCATCACTGTGATCCCTGAGGGTATCTCCACCATCATCATTTGACCTATGTTTCCTTTTGTGATTCATAATTGAGGCATAACTCGCAACCCTGCAAGCAATGCCACCTGGTACCCAGATTGACAAAGCCACCTGTTTTCCGTTCCGGAAAGCGGGTGGTTTTTTGTGCTTGTTGAGGCTCCTGCCCCAAGCCCCGGCGAACAGTTTCTGTTCTGGGTAACACAGAAAATTTCTGTGGCTACGCGATTGATAATCGCTGACTTTGGATAAAAGAGGATCGCTGTCCCTATGGGCAGCGATCCTTTTTTCGTTTATGGGATGTTATCTCACTCGTACTCTTCTTCATACATGGCAAGCAATGTATCTACATGGGTTCCGGCGAAGTTATCGTAGTAGCTTTCTTGGGATTGACGGGCCATTTCCTTTTGTGTTTCTGCTTCGGGACGAAGCTCGTAGAAGGGAATCACTTTCGAAAGTGCAAAGCATTCCCGGAAGTAGGACAGCACATCCTGTTCTATCCACTGGGCCTCTTTTTCCGGAATTTCCATCCGTGAGGCAACCTCGAAATTATGCATAGGCTTATTCGTTGCAAAGCCGTAGCGGTAGTTCACATATGTGCTTTCCTGCGTCGGCAGCGCAGCCAGGATGGCTTCCAGCAGCGCATCCCGAAGTTTTCTCTCATATGCTTTTTCCATGGGGTGGAGTTCCGGATTAGCCTTGAAACAATCCAACTCCAGTGCCCACTCACAGATCTCATCGCTTGTATTTTCTTTGCCCGGGAAGTTCACTTCCTTTGCTACGATCCGGAAGGATTCCAGAAACAGCTTGAGTTCGTTCAAAATGTTGTAGTGAGCAAAGGTCAGAAATTTTGTTCCCATGGTTGGATCG
>JAZSHO010000194.1:0-9919 GCA_045533345.1 Faecousia sp.
GAGAAGCCTCTTACTTCGTCAATTCGCATCGAACCTATTTCGGCTCCGATGTATTCATAAAGGAGAAAAAGGAAATGAACAGAAAGTATCGTAAGACCGTTATTGCCGGCAACTGGAAGATGAACAAGACTCCCTCCGAGACCAAGGAGTTTATGACCCAGCTGAAGGCTATCATGCCCAAGGGCCGCTGGTGCGACGTGGCTCTGTGTGTTCCCGCTGTCTGCATCCCCGCAGCTGTCCGCGCTATGCGTGAGACCCGCGTGGGCATCGGCGCTGAGAACTGCAACGCCAAAGCAAGCGGCGCCTACACCGGCGAAATCGCTACCAATATGCTGGTTGATGCCGGCTGCAAGTACGTCATCATCGGCCACTCCGAGCGCCGTGAGATGTACGGCGAGACCGACGCTGATGTCAATGCAAAGGTTCTGGCCGCTCTGGACGCAGGTCTGATCCCCATCATGTGCTGCGGCGAGACCCTGGAGCAGCGTGAGAACGGCATCACCGCTGAGCACATCACCATGCAGATCAAGCTGGGTCTGAAGAACGTTCCCGAAGATAAGATTCGCAAGGTCATCATCGCTTACGAACCCATCTGGGCCATCGGCACCGGCCTGACCGCTACCCCCGAGCAGGCTGAGGAAGTTTGCGAAATGATCCGTACCGTGGTCCGCAAGCTGTACTCCTCCAAGAATGCCCGTGCCATCTCCATCCTGTACGGCGGTTCCATGAACGAGAAGAACGCTTTCGAGCTGCTGGCTCAGCCCGACATCGACGGTGGCCTCATCGGCGGCGCTTCCCTGGTTCCCGAGAAGTTCGTCAAGATCATCGAGGCAGCTAACCAGCCCACTGTGTAATCTTTCAAAAGAAAAGGGAGCAGCACCGCTGCTCCCTTTTTCGTTCAAAATTGATAATTGAAAATGGAAAATTAAGGTGTGCCCTTGGCACGTTTTCAAATCGTCCGCGAAGCGGACACCACAATTTTCAATTTTCAACTGTCAATTTTCCATTCTCATTTTCCGCCCAAAGGAGGCGTAATTATGAATACTCTACTTCTGTCCGCAGAGGATGCGGCAACGCCCGTTCTTGCTGCGGAACTTATAAAAAAGGGAGAACTGGTGGCCATCCCCACGGAAACTGTCTACGGTCTGGGTGCCAACGGTCTGGATGAATCCGCTGTGGCGAAAATCTTCGAAGCCAAGGGCCGTCCCCAGGACAATCCGCTGATCCTGCATATTTCCGGCCCGGAGCAGATCGAGCTGTTCTGCCATCATATCCCCCAGAAGGCCTATGACCTGGCGGAGAAATTCTGGCCCGGCCCGCTGACCATCGTTCTGCCCGCCCGGAGCATCGTCCCCAAGCGGACCACCGGCGGTCTTTCCACCGTGGCAGTCCGCTGCCCGGACTGCGCTGTGACCCGGGAAATCATCCGCCTGTCCGGGGTGCCCATTGCCGCACCCTCGGCCAATATTTCCGGCAAGCCCTCCACCACCACCGCAGAGCATGTGCGCCATGACCATGAGGGCAAAATCGCCGCCATCGTGGACGGCGGCCCCTGCCGGGTGGGTGTGGAGTCCACCATCGTGGACCTGACGGAGGAGCGGCCCCGGTTGCTGCGCCCCGGCGGAATCGGCCCCGAGGAACTCATCGAAGTCCTGGGCGACCTGGTGGTGGACAAGGCGGTCACCGCCCAGGTAAGCAAAGACGAGGTGGTGAAGGCCCCCGGCATGAAGTACCGTCACTATGCCCCTTCTGAGCCGGTGGTCATCGTATCCGGCTCCCGGGAGAAAGCTGCGGCGTATATCCGGGCCCATTTCGAACCCGGTGACCGGGTGCTGTGCTTCGAGGAAGAACTTCCCCTGTACGAGGGCTGCAACCCCCTGTCCTATGGCTTGGAAGCAGACGTGAACACCCTGTCCGCAGGTCTTTTTGCGGCTCTGCGGGAGCTGGATGACCCCAGCATCCACCAGGTTTATGCCCGGTGTCCCGTGGGCGGCGGCGTGGCCTACGCGGTGCAGAACCGGCTGAAGAAGGCCGCCGCTTTCCACATCGTCGACGCGGAGGCGGAATTATGATTATCGGTATCACCGGCGGCACCGGCTGCGGCAAGACCACGCTGCTGGAAGTCATTGAAGGCTGCGGCGGTCTGGTGCTGGACTGCGATGCCATTTACCATCAGCTGCTCCAGTCCGACAAGGAATTGCTGGCCGCCATCGAAAGACGCTTCCCCGGCACTGTGGAAAATGGCGTCCTCCAGCGGAAAAAGCTGGGGGCCATCGTTTTTGCCGATGATCAGGCTCTGCTGGATTTGAACCGCATCACCCACAGCGCGGTGAAAAAAGAGGTGCAGCGGCAGCTGGAAAACCAACCGAAGCTGGCTGCCATCGATGCCATCGGCCTTTTTGAGGGTAATTTGGCAGAACTTTGCGACGTGACCGTGGCTGTCTGCGCTCCCGTGGAAGACCGGGTACGGCGCATCATGCTACGGGACGGTATTTCCGAGGAATACGCAAGGAAGCGCATCGCCGCCCAGCATGCCGATGTCTGGTTCCGCCAGCGCTGCGATTACGTGCTGGAAAATAGCGGCACCAAGGCAGATTGTCAGGCCGCATGTCTTGCTTTTTTGTCGAATCTCGGTATAATGAAAGCATAAAATCAACATGTCATTGCGAGGAGCGAAGCGACGTGGCAATCCCCCGGATACTCCCGGAAGCCATAGGGGATCGCCACACCAGCGTGCGCGCTGGTTCGCGATGACAGGTAATCTCTTAAGGAGGAAACACCTATGACCACTGATGAACTGAGAGAGTCCCTGCTGGCCGCTCCCAAGAACGGCTACGCCCGGATCACCCCCGAGCAGAAAGCCGAAATGGAAGCCTACTGCAAGCGCTATGCCGCTTTCATGGATGCTTGCAAGACCGAGCGGGAAGCTACCGCCTGGGCCGTTGCAGAGGCCGAAAAGAACGGCTTCAAGCCCTTCGTCCCCGGCATGGAAGTGAAGACCGGCGATAAGATCTACTACAACAACCGGGATAAGGCCATCGCCCTGGCCGTCATCGGCAAGAAGTCCCTGGCAGAAGGCAGCAACATCTGCGCCGCCCACGTGGACTCCCCCCGGATGGACCTGAAGCCCAATCCTCTGTACGAGGACAGCGAGATCGCTTACTTCAAGACCCATTACTACGGCGGCATCAAGAAGTACCAGTGGGTCACCATTCCCCTGGCCCTCCACGGTGTTGTTTACCGCAAGGATGGCAGTCTTGTTACCATCACCATCGGTGAAGACGACAGCGATCCCATTCTGATGGTCTCCGATCTGCTGCCCCACCTGGCTGCAGACCAGATGCAGAAGACCGGCGGCAAGGTCATCGCCGGTGAGCAGCTGAACGTGATTCTGGGCACCGAACCCATCGAGGGTGAGGGCGCTGACCTGGTGAAGCTGAATGTGATGAAGTGGCTCAACGAAAAGTACGGCCTCATTGAGGAGGACTTCCTGTCCGCCGAGCTGACCATTGTTCCCGCCGGCCGCACCCGTGAGGTGGGTCTGGACCGGAGCCTGCTGGGTACTTACGGCCACGACGACCGGGTCTGCTCCTAAGAAGAACTGAAAGCCCTGTTCACCATTGACACCCCCGACAAGACCGCTGTCTGCATCCTGGCTGACAAGGAAGAAATCGGCTCCGTTGGTATCTCCGGCATGCAGAGCATGTACTTCGAGCATTTCATGGGCGGCCTGTGCGATGCCCAGGGCGTGAAGCTGGAGGATTGCTTCGCCAACTCCTTCTGCCTGTCCGCTGACGTTTCCAACGCCTACGATCCCAACTTCCCCGAAACCTGCGACAAGCGGAACAATTCCCAGCTGAACTACGGCGTTGCCATCTGCAAGTACACCGGTTCCCGGGGCAAGGGCGGTGCTTCCGACGCTTCTGCCGAGGCCATGGGCCACATCCGCTCCACCTTCGAAAAGGCCGGCGTTATCTGGCAGATTGCCACTCTGGGTAAGGTTGACCAGGGCGGCGGCGGTACCGTGGCTGCCTACATGGCAAACCGCAACATCGTCACCGTGGATGCCGGCGTTCCCGTGCTGAGTATGCACGCTCCCATGGAAGTGGTGTCCAAGCTGGACTGCTACGAAACCATGCTGGCCTGCAAGGCAATTTACCTGGCTTAATCACATACAAAAACTGGCCTCCCAAATGGGAGGCCAGTTTTTTATTGGAATTATCTGCTTCCCTTGTCGTAGGGGATACCCTCGGCTTTGGGAGCCCGGGATTTCTTGGAGGGGAAGGCCAGGGCTGCCAGGGTCACGATGTAAGGCAGCATCCGGTACAGGTGGGAGCTGATGCCCAGCTCGGCCAGCAGGTAGATGCCGTCGCCATTGATATCAATGGAGCTGTAAGCTGCGGCAACGCACTTGAACAGACCGAACAGCAGCGAAGCGCCGGCGATGTTCAGAGGGGTCCAGTTACCGAAGATCATAACTGCCAGGGCCAGGAAGCCGAAGCCGGCCACGTCGCCGTTGGCGGTGCAGTTGGCGGTGGTCAGAGAGTAGACGAAGCCACCCATGCCGGCCAGCGCGCCGGAGATAGTGGTGCCGGCGTAGCGCATCTTATAGACGTTGACACCCAGAGAGTCCGCAGCCTGGGGATTTTCGCCGCAGGCACGGAGCCGCAGACCGAACTTGGTCTTGTACAGGATGATGGACAGGACAACGAACAGAATGATGCACAGGTAGGTTGCCAGGTACACCTTATGCAGGAACGTTTCACCCAGGAAGCCCAGGTTCACGGACTTGTCGATACCGAAGGTGGACTTCTTGATCATGAACCAGGAAGCAGCGTCGCCGGTAGCCATCTGCAGGGTGTTCTGGTTGGCCAGAATACGGACCAGGAACAGAACCAGAGCGGGAGCCATCAGATTCAGTGCGGTACCGCCGATGGTCTGGTCAGCCTTCAGATTGATGGAGGCAAAGCTTAAGAGCAGGGAGAAGGCTGCGCCCATGAGGGCGGAAATCAGCATAGCCATCAGTTCCAGACCCTGCAGGGTCAGCCAGTTGCCCTGGCGGGCGGCATTGAGGAACACATCAAAGTCCTGCATGCTGCGGACGAACAGAACGCCGATGAAGGCGCCGAAGATCATAATACCTTCCAGAGCCAGGTTGATGATACCGCTGCGCTCGGCGAAGACACCGGCCAGAGCCACGATCATCAGCGGCACGGCATACAGAAGGGTCTGCTGAATGATAAATGTCATGCCTGCTCGCCTCCTTCCTCTTTCTTATCCGCCGCAGGTTCGGCATTGGCGTTGGTTGCACCGGCCTTGCTCTTGCCGGTGAGCATCATGCGAATCACCAGAGAGAATGCGCTGAGGTAAACGATAACAGCGATGATGACATCGGTGATGTACTCATTATAGGCGGTGTAGCCGGTCAGCTGCAGGCCCACGATGTCCAGCATAGCCATGAAGACTGCGGAGAAGATCACGCCGATGGGGTTGTTGACTGCCAGCAGGGCCACGGGGATGCCGTTGAAGCCGGCGGCAGGCAGGGACTGATAGGTGGACCAGTAGAACTCGGTGTTGCCAGCCAGCCAGTACAACGCTGCACCGCCGGCAGCCAGAGCGCCGGAAATGGCCATGGACAGGACAATGTTCCGCTTGTCATTGATACCGGCGTACCGGGCGGCATGGCGGTTGGAGCCGCAGGCCTTCAGCTGGTAACCCAGGGTGGTCTTGTTGATCAGAATGTACATGCCAACGGCAAAGAGGATGGCGATGATGATACCGCCGTTGATCTGGGAGCCGGGGAACAGCTTATCCAGACCCATCTTAGCGGTGGCGACACCGTTGTAGGAGGTCTTATAGATATAGCCGGACTTGGTGTTTTCCACCATGTTCTTGAAATTGCTGACATCAAAGGCCCAGGTTACGATGTTGGCGGAGAGCCAGTTGGTCATGATGCAGGCCAGAACTTCGTTGATATTCAGGAAAGCCTTCAGCATACCGGGGATCGCGCCCCAGATGGCACCGGCCAGCATACCGCCCAGGAATGCTACCAGCCAGATCAGCACGGGAGGCATCACTTCACTGGGAATGCCCAGGGCGATCATCAGAGAAGCCATGGTGCCCATCAGATACTGACCGGGAGCGCCGATGTTAAACAGGCCGGTCTTGTTGGCAACAGCCACGGACAGGCCGGTCATCACCAGAGGGGTGGCACGGAAGAGCATATTGCCCAGGGCCTGGGGATTGTAGCCCCAAGCAAGGCCGCCGGCGGCATTACGGCCGGTGCAGAGGATACCGGCGAAGATGATCCGCACGCCGTCCCACATACCCATGGGAGAAATGGTATCCTTGGTCAGACCAACGATAACCACAACGATGGTGCCCACGAACAGGCCCACCACGATGGAAAGCAGGGAAGCCAGCACCTTCTGGATGGCATCCTTGCGATAGATGGTCAACAGAGTTTCTTTCATGCCTGCTCGCCTCCTTTCCCGCTGCGCTTGGCGCCGGCCATGTACAGGCCCAGCTCCTGGACAGTGGTGGTTTTAGGATCCAGTTCGCCTACGATCTCGCCTTCGTACATGACGAGGATCCGGTCGGAAACATTCATAACCTCATCCAGTTCCAGAGAGACCAGCAGAACTGCCTTACCGGCATCCCGCTGGGCCACCAGCTGGCCGTGGATGTATTCGATGGCGCCAACGTCCAGACCACGGGTGGGCTGAACGGCAATGAGCAGAGGATTCTCCCGGTCGATTTCACGGCCGATGATGGCCTTCTGCTGGTTACCGCCGGACATGCTCCGGGCAGTGGTCACGGGACCCTGGCCGCTACGGACATCGTACTGGCCGATGATCTTCTCGGCGTACTCCCGGACGGCATCCCGCTTGATGAAGCCCATTTTCTGGAAGCGAGGCTCCTGGAATCTCTGGAGGACGATGTTGTTCTCCAGAGTGTCATCCAGCACCAGACCGTGCTTGTGACGGTCCTCGGGGATGTGGCTGATACCGGCCTGGCTCCGCTTGTGGATGCTGGCCTTGGAGATATCCCGGCCGCAGAGGGTAACGGTACCGGCGGAGGCCTTCTCCAGGCCCGTCAGACCGTAGACCAGCTCCGTCTGGCCGTTGCCGTCGATACCGGCAATGCAGACGATCTCACCGGCGCGGACCTGGAAGGTAACGTCGTTAACGGCGTTCTTCTTGCTGGTCTTGGCGGGGACCGTCAGCCCCTGCACATCCAGGATCACGTCACCGATCTTGGGCTCATCCTTCTGGACCTGCAGCTGCACGGGACGGCCAACCATCATGTTGGACAGTTCCTGCTTGTTGGTATCCTTAATGTCCACGGTGCCGATGTACTTGCCCTTCCGCAGGACAGTGCAGCGGTCAGCCACGGCCATGATTTCATTCAGCTTGTGGGTGATGAAGAGGATGGACTTGCCTTCCTTGGCGAAGCCCCGCATGATCTCCATCAGCTCGTCAATTTCCTGGGGCGTCAGAACGGCGGTGGGCTCATCGAAAATCAGAATTTCGTTGTCCCGGTAGAGCATCTTTAAGATTTCGGTACGCTGCTGCATACCGACCGTGATGTCCTCAATTTTGGCATCCAGGTCGACGTGGAGCTTGTACTTTTCAGACAGCTCCTGGACCTTCTTCCGGGCCAGCTTTTTCTGCAGGAAACCGCACTTGGTATCCTCCGCACCCAGAATGATGTTGTCCAGCACGGTGAACACGTCAACCAGCTTGAAGTGCTGGTGGACCATGCCGATGTTCAATGCGGTAGCATCGTTGGGGTTGTTGATCTTGACCACTTCGCCGTTCTTCTTGATCTGGCCGGCCTCGGGCTGGTACAGACCGAAAAGGACGGACATCAGAGTGGACTTACCGGCACCGTTTTCGCCCAGCAGTGCGTGGATCTCGCCGCGGCGCAGCTGCAGGGTGATGTTGTCGTTGGCGACAATGCCGGGGAACTCTTTTCTGATATTGAGCATTTCAATAATGTAATCGGATTGCATTATGATCGCCCTCCTTCCCGTATTTACAGACAAAGTCATTATAAAGGAAAACCCGAAGAAAAGCAAGAATAAACAGAAAACCAAGAAGATTTTCCTGGGTATTTGTATAAATTATGGCACTGGAAAAGGCCAGCCCTTGAGGGCTGGCCTTTGGATGTATAAACTTAAGCTTCCAGATTGATGCCGGTTTCCTTGTTGAACAGGTGGCAGACATGGCCGGCAAAGCTGTAGCTGACATCGTTGCCGATGGACAGGGCAGCAACTTCTGCACCGGTCATGTTCATGGTGGAAACCACCATCACCACATCGCGGCCCATGGAGGTCACGTGCAGGTGGACGGAGGAACCCATCATTTCGGAAACGTCGACCTTGCCGGCAATGCCCTGCTCCAGGGTGATGTGCTCGGGACGGACGCCCAGAACGATATCCTGAGGCTCCACGTTGTTCTTTGCCAGAGCAGCCTGCTTCTCTTCGCTGAGCTCCACAGTCAGAGCGTCCAGCTGGACAGCATACTTGCCGTTTTCCTTGACCAGCTTGGCGTTCTCGAACAGGTTCATCTGAGGAGTGCCGATGAAGGTAGCGACGAACAGGTTGTAAGGATGGTTGAACACTTCCTGAGGAGTGCCGATCTGCTGGATGAAGCCGTCCTTCATGATGACGATCCGGTCGCCCAGGGTCATAGCCTCGGTCTGGTCGTGGGTAACGTAAATGAAAGTAGCATTGATACGCTGACGCAGCTTGATGATCTCAGCACGCATCTGATTACGCAGCTTAGCGTCCAGATTGGACAGGGGCTCGTCCATCAGCAGTACCTTGGGCTCACGGACGATGGCGCGGCCGATGGCAACACGCTGACGCTGACCGCCGGACAGAGCCTTGGGCTTACGGCCCAGGTACTGGGTGATGTCCAGGATCTCGGCAGCTTCCTTAACCTTGCGGTCGATCTCGTCCTTGGGGGTCTTGCGCAGCTTCAGTGCGAAAGCGATGTTATCGTAAACGGTCATGTGGGGGTACAGTGCGTAGTTCTGGAAGACCATTGCGATGTCGCGGTCCTTGGGGGCCACATCGTTCATCAGCTTGTCGCCGATGTACAGCTCACCGCCGGAGATCTCTTCCAGACCGGCGACCATTCTCAGAGTGGTGGACTTACCACAGCCGGAGGGGCCAACCAGAACGATGAATTCCTTGTCGGCGATCTCCAGGTTGAACTCCTGGACAGCCACGACACCTTCATCGGTGATCTGCAGGTTGATCTTCTTTTCGGGTTCACCCTTCTTCTTTTTCTTCTTGGCATCATCGCCGTTGAAGGGGTATACCTTTTTGATGTTTCTCAGGGACAAACTTGCCATAACATTTCGACTCTAAACGCGCCTACCATTTTCGCGCACGTTCTCACAATCCGCAAGGTAACCAGTTTGCGAATGCTTTACGACAGGTCTCCACACTGCCGCACCGTGAGTCAGACGGAACTTTCCTCCTTTATTTTTAGTGGCTTTATGCCTATTTGGTGGAGTAGGCATAATCCACCTGGATACTGGCATTTTACCACATTTTTCAAGGGGGCGCAATGGTAGGTATTCACAGTTTTCCCATGCGTTAATTAGGCATTTCGCCAATATCCTTAAGCAGATAAATTGTAGTTTGCCGGGGCGGCCCGGCGGCCAATTCGAGCCTTTGGTTGATCAGTTGACCGGGACCATTGGGTGGTCGGCCCGATTCGTTACTGCATAGATAAATTGTAGTTTGCCGGGAAGGCCCGGCGGCCAATTCGTTACGAACCCAGGCAGGAAACGAACGCATCCTGATTACGCTCGACCGTTAGTGCGGTAAATTGTAGTTTACAGTTGCAGCAAGTAAAACGCATGTCATCGCGAACCAGCGCGCACGCTGGTGTGGCGATCCCCC
>JAZSHO010000089.1:0-6520 GCA_045533345.1 Faecousia sp.
TAACTTTATCACCGATGTGGTCTCCTACAACCACTATTTCGGCTGGTACGTTGGCGATGTGGAAGACAACGGTCCCTGGCTGGACAAGTTCCATGCCCTGCATCCCGACAAGTGCCTGGGCGTTTCCGAGTACGGCGCTGAGAACATCCTGTCCTGGCATACTGCTGAGCCCGACAACCACGACTACACCGAGGAGTACGCAAACTACTACCACCAGGAAAGATTTAAGACCCTCGCAGCTCGTCCCTACCTGTGGGCAACCCACCAGTGGAACTGCTTCGACTTCGCAGCCGATGCCCGTAACGAGGGCGGTGTCAAGGGCCGCAACAACAAGGGTCTGATCACCTATGACCGCAAGATCAAGAAGGACGCCTTCTACATCTACAAGGCATGGTGGAATCCCGATCCCATGGTCTTCGTTTCCGGCGGCCGCTTCGTCAACCGCGGACCCGAGGCTGAGCGTAACGTTATCGTCTACACCAACTGCGACGAGGTCACCCTGGTCGTCAACGGCAAGGACGTGGAGACCAAGAAGGCTGTTGACCACATGATCGTCTTCGAGAACGCTGTCGTGGACGGCGAGAACGTCATCACCGCTTACGCAGGCGAAGTCAAGGGCAACGAGATCAAGCTGTGCGGCGTTGCTGAGCATGACTACTCCTACGATCTGCCCGAGGGCAACGCAGCTGCCAACTGGTTCGATGATCCCGCTGCTGTGGCAGCCCGTGCTGCATTCAAGTACCCCAAGGGCTACTACTCCATCAAGGATAAGGTCGGCGTGCTGATGGGCAACCCCGAAACTGCCAAGATCCTGGGTGAGACCCTGCAGAAGGTCATGGGCGGCGCAGGCGATCTGATGGGCGGCGCTATGGAAATGGGCGAGAGCATGAAGGAATTCATGAACATGATGCGCCTTTCCGATATGCTGAAGATGATGGGTGCAGGCATCCCCGCTGAGGTGAAGCTGGCTCTGAACGAGGCTCTGACCAAGATCAAGAAGAACTAAATAATAATACCATGTCATTGCGAGGAGGGGCACTTCGGTGCCCCGACGTGGCAATCCCCCGGACAACCCGGAAACCTAAGGAGATTGCCACACCAGTCTGCGGACTGGTTCGCAATGACACTTATTTTTTAGAAAAGAGGTAACTTAATATGAAAGACTGCAATTGCGGCTACTGCATGGGCGGCGAGATTCTGGCCGGCTTCGGCATCAAGATCTGCGATCTGCAGGTGAGCCAGCTGATTCTGTTTAAAGAGCAGAGCCACCCCGGCCGTGTTATCGTGGCCTACAAGGACCATGTTTCCGAACTGGTGAACATCTCTGACGAAGAGCGGAACCTGTTCTTCGCCGATGTGGCTCAGGCTGCCAATGCCATCCATAAGGCATTCCGTCCCGATAAGGTCAACTACGGTGCCTATGGCGACGGCGGCTGCCACCTGCACTTCCACCTGGTACCCAAGTACAAGGATGAGTACGAGTGGGGCACCCCCTTCGCCATGAACCCCGGCAAGACTTATCTCAGCGATGCTGAGTATGAGGAAATGATCGCAAAGATCAAGGCCGCTCTGTAAAAAGCATAACAAAGCCCCGGCTTCGGCCGGGGCTTTTGCTGCTTAATTGGAATCTAACAGGGTGTCGATGTTCTGCTGCAGTTCGTCAGCGGAGATCATACCCACCTGGCCGCCCACAATGACACCTTCTGCATCCACGAATACGGTTATGGGAATGGAACTGATGCCGTAGGTATAGGCTGCTTCCATGGCGGTATCGTAGTAGACAGGGAAGGTGTAGCCGGTTTCGGCAATGTAGCCGGAGGCGGATTCCAGGGTCTCGCTGCGGCCGTCGGTGAGGTTGACGATGACGAAGTGAAGGTCTTCACCGTATTCTTTGTAAGCTTCCTCAAAGTCAGGCATTTCTGCTTTACAGGGGCCGCACCAGCTGGCCCAGAAATTCAAAATGACCGGCTTGCCGCGAAAATCCGACAGCGTTACCGCATTGCCGTCCATGTCAAAAACGGTGAAATCGGGGGCAAGATTCGGATTTTCCGTGCTTTCCTCCGGAACGGTCACGGCCTCTGTGGTTTCCGGCTCTGAGGGAGCTTTGCTTGCAGGGCTTCCGGAGAGATACCAGATACCGGCCAGTACAACCGCAACAACCAACACCGCAATCAACGCTTTCAAAAACTTGTAAGTGTTCTCCATAATTGTTCTCCTTTGCATGGGGTTTGTACCATTATAAACGAAAAACAATCGCTTTTCAACAGTGGGGTTCTGTGCTACAATGGGAAAAAAGAGGTGAGAAATATGCGTTTTCCTGAAATGGAACAATTGAAAACAGACCGGCTGGTACTGCGAAAGCTGACCATGGAGGATGTACCTTCCTACTTTGAACGCATCGGCAGCAGCGAAGCTGTGACGAAATATATGCTGTTTTCCGCTCACAAGGACATCTCTGAGTCCGTAGCCAGTATCCAAAAGGTCCTTCGACGCTACGAAGAAGGCCGCTGCTACCGCTGGGGCATTGCCTTGAAATCCGACAATTCCCTCATTGGTGTTATCGAGTTGCTTCGCTTTGATGAGGAAGCGGAAAGCTGCAGTTTCGCCTACATGCTGGGAGAGAAATACTGGGGACAAGGTTATGGCACCGAAGCCCTCCGGGCCGCCTTTGGCTTTGCCTTCCACCGGATGCAGATTGCAGAAATCTGTGCAGACCACATGACCGAAAATCCCGCCTCCGGAGCGGTGATGCGCAAGACAGGCATGACCTGGCAGAGGACCCTGCCTGCAAAATATGAGAAAAACGGAATTTGCTACGATGCGGAAGAATACCGCATTACCCGCAGCCAATGGACCAATTCTTGACATTACTGTCGGGTTATGGTAAGTTTAAGGGGAATTTGTACATTTCGGGAGGATTTGGGAATGAAAAAGGGTAATCCCATTGCGCTGCTGCCCATCGGCGTATTTTTGGCAATGTATCTGGGCCTGGGCCTGCTGTTTGAGTACGGGCTGAAGATCCCTATGGGCTTTTACGAGATCCCCATTGTGATTGCATTTATGGCAGCCATTCTGGTGGCCTGCCTGCAGAATAAGAGCCTCTCTTTTGACGAAAAGCTGGCCATCATGGGCCAGGGCGTTGGTGACAAGAACATCATCACCATGCTGCTGATTTTCCTATGTGCCGGCGCTTTCGTTGGCGTTGTGGGCCGCAGCTCTGCCCAGAGTGTGGCATATTTCATGCTGGATCTGATCCCCGCCCGGTTTGCGGTGGCGGTTCTGTTTGTGGTGGCCTGCTTTGTTTCCACCGCCATGGGTACTTCTGTGGGTACCATCACCCTCATTGCTCCCATCGCTGTGGAGGTAGCCCAGGCTTCCAGCTTCAGCGTGCCTCTGTGCGTGGGCACCGTGGTTGGCGGTGCCATGTTCGGCGACAACCTGTCCTTCATTTCCGACACCACCATCGCTGCCTGCAACGGCCAGGGCTGCGCTATGAAGGATAAGTTCAAGGGCAATTTCTGGATCGCCCTTCCCGCTGCCATTGCCACCTTGGTGCTGGTGCTGATCATGACCGCCGGCGCAGACATCACGCCCATCCAGGAAAGCTACAGCCTGCTGCAGATCTTGCCCTACCTGCTGGTGCTCATCGGCGGTATTGCCGGTATCAATGTGTTCGTAGTGCTGTTGGTGGGCATCCTGTCCGGCAGCGTCATCATGCTGGCCACCGGCCAGATCACCGCGGTGAAGATCCTGTCCGCCATGGGCAGCGGCGCAGCCGGTATGTTCGAAACCGGCATGGTTGCTGTCCTGGTGGCAGCTATGTGCGCGCTGATTCGGGTCTACGGCGGCTTCGATGCACTGCTCAGCTTCATCCAGAGTCTGTTCAAGGGCAACAAGGGCGGCCAGCTGGGTATGGGCCTACTGGTTGGTGCTATGGACATTGCCACCGCCAACAACACCGTGGCCATTGTCATGGCCAACCCTATCGCCAAGGAAATGAGCAAGGACTATGGCATCAGCTCTCAGAGAGCTGCCTGCATCCTGGATACCTTCTCCTGCATCTTCCAGGGCATCATCCCCTACGGCGCTCAGCTGCTGGTGGCCATTGCCGCTGTAACGGATATGGGCGTGAGCATCTCCGCATTTGACATTATGGCATATCTGTACTACCCCTACCTGCTGTTCATCAGCTGTCTGGCAGCCATCTTCCTGGTAAAGGAAAAGAAAAATTGATACAAAAACCCCGCCAATCGGCGGGGTTTTCCTTATGCATAGAACTCCTTCACAAAGTCCATGGTGGTCATAATTTCAAAGCCGAAGCTTTGGATGAACTGCAGCAATTCTTCGATGTATGCCCAATGGTCCAGCATTTCAAATTCGTAGGAATGACCCGCCATGACGAACAGGGAAACAGGCAGGGGGCTGGCTGCAAACCGGCGGATTTTCTCCCGGATGTCCGGGTCATTGTATAGTCCGTGGATGGGAATGTGGTATTCATCCTGGGGCAAAACAAAACTGTCCGCAAAGGCGGAAAGGCGGATATATCGGACAAACTTTTTAATAATTTTGATTTCCCGCTGGTCGCAGGCGGTGAAGGGAACGCCGAAACCGATTTCCGTAAGACCGAAAATTTCTTTTATGGCTGCACAATCCTCGCCCACCTCCCGGCTCAGCTGGGGTGGAGTCAGAGAATTCAGCCAGGGATGGGTCAAAGTATGGCTGGCTACCTCATGGCCCTTGTATTGGGCCACCGTATCCGCCAGATGCTGCCGGAAGACAGGTTTCCCCTCAAATTCCCAGACGAAATCCTCCAGCCCGGAATTTAAGTTAAAGGTGCAGGGAATGCCATATTGGTTGAGAAGTTCCACAAACCGCTTGTCCCAAATGGTGCCGTCGTCGAAGCTGAGCAGGAAAATTTTCCGGGGCAGAATCACTTCGCTGTTGAAATACTGCTCTACAAAATGGACCGCCCGGGCAATCTCTTCTTTGGAAAAGCGCATCCCCTCCGGGACCACGACAAGCTTGTCCTCGTTGTCATCCCGCCGGCGGATAGCGGCAATGACACGGCCTGTAAAATGGCTGAGGGGTTCGGCAACGCCCAGAATGTATACATCCTGTTCCTCTCCGTCGCCACCCATCAGGCCGGGAATATAGCCGTAGTTGATGGTATAGTGCAAGGTGATGCCCTTGGTGGTATAAACGCAGCCCACCGGCCGGTCCACCACCACATCCACCGTTTTGCCCATGGTATCCCAAATCAGCGCTTCTCGCTGCTGCTGCGTCAGAAAGATTTCCTCATTCCCGTACCCCATAACAGCCCCTCCTTTTGGATGCATTATAGCATGGATAGGGGAGGAACACAATATTTGGAATTCAAAGGCAAATTATTGCTTAGCAGATCAAGCCACCAACAATGCTGTCATCCTGAGCGAAGCGCAGCGGAGTCGAAGGATCTTCGCATGTCGTTAACATTTGCAGTAAAATTGGCGCCAAGATCCCTCGACTCGCCTTCGGCTCCCTCGGGATGACATCCTTTTTCTTACGTTGTGACGTAAACCACGACTACAATTTACCTTACCGGGAAATCAAAAAAGAAAAGGCAAGCTGTTTTCACAGCTTGCCTTTTGAAATGGAAAACTTATGCCAGGATGGGCTTCAGAGCAGCGGCCAGGGTGTCCTTCTGTGCCTGTGCTTCAGCCAGGTCCTTGCCCAGGGTGGTGAAGTAGGTCTTGATCTTGGGCTCGGTGCCGGAGGGACGAACGATAACGGTTGCGCCGCCTTCCAGGGAATAGACCAGGACGTTTGCGCTGGGCATGCCGGTCTCTTCGGTCTTGGTGTAGTCCACGACCTTGGTGACCTTGTAGCCGCCGATCTCAGCGGGAGCATTGGCGCGGAGGTCGGCCATGATACCGGCCATCTTGTCCATGCCGCTCAGACCGGGGAACTCGAAGGAGTCGACCTTGTTCAGGTAACGGCCATACTTGGCGTAGATAGCTTCCAGGCGCTCCTTGATGGAGGAGCCGATGGAGCGGTAGTAAGCAGCCATTTCGCAGATCAGCATGGAGCCGACCACGGCGTCCTTGTCCCGAACGTAGGGACCGGCCAGGTAGCCGTAGGACTCTTCGAAGCCCAGGATGAAGCGCTCAACCTCGTTAGCAGCTTCCAGACGGGCGATCTGATCGCCGATCCACTTGAAGCCGGTGAGGACATTGCGCATTTCCACGCCGTAGTTGGCAGCAACAGCGTCAGCCAGAGGAGTGGAAACCAGGGACTTGACGGCAACAGCGTTCTTGGGCATGGTGCCCTTCTCAATGCGGCCTTCGCAGATGTAGTCCAGCAGCAGGACGCCCACTTCGTTGCCGGAGACCAGCTCGTAGGAGCCGTCGGGACACTTCATAGCGATGCCAACGCGGTCAGCATCGGGGTCGGTGGCCAGCATCAGGTCGGCATCGGTCTCGGTAGCCAGCTTCAGACCCAGTTCCAGAGCCTCGAAAATCTCGGGGTTGGGATAGGGACAGGT
>JAZSHO010000034.1:0-10017 GCA_045533345.1 Faecousia sp.
AGTACCGACACCAACGGACAGAGCGGTCTTGGGAACCTTGTTGGGGTCGTTATCAAAGAAACGGGAGTTGACGATCAGAGTATCCTCGGTCAGAGCGCGGACGCCGGTACGGGACACCAGAGAGGTGAAGGGCTCGTTGAAAGCGATGTGGCCGTCAACACCGGAGCCACCCAGGAACAGATCAATGCCGCCGTAGGAAGCGATCTTGTCCTCGTAGCGCTGGCACTCAGCTTCCAGATCCTCAGCCATGCCGTTGAGGATGTTGATGTTCTCAGCGGGGATGTCGATGTGATTGAAGAAGTTGTCGTGCATGAAGTACCAGTAGCTCTGGTCATGCTCACGGGGCAGACCAACATACTCGTCCATATTGAAGGTCACAACGTTCTTGAAGGAGACCTCACCGGCCTTGTTCTTCTCGATCAGGCGCTTATAGACACCCAGAGGGGAGGAACCGGTAGGCAGACCCAGGATGAAGGGGCGGTCTTCCTTGTGATTGTTGATGGCATCGGCAATGTGCTGTGCTGCCCATGCGCACATCTCGTTGTAGTCGTTCTTAATGATCAGTTTCATAATCGTTCACACTCCAAATTTCAGTAATGGTGGTTATTAAATTATCCTAACAGATTTATTATACTATATTTTTCCTGTTTGTCCATCGATTTTCTTGAAAAAATCAAACCACACGGATGTTCATAAGCTGGCAGAAAGCGCGGACTGCGTCTGCGTGTTTGCCGGGCACCATGGCATAGTGCTGGCTCATGATTTCCTGCTGGAAATCCTCCACAGACTTGTTGTCGAACTTGATGACGGAGCCTGCGTAGGCAGGGCAATCGATCTCATGGAAGTCCTTCATTTCCTCGGTATGGCCCTCGATCAGGTGCATCTTGAAGCCGTCCCTATCGTTGGCAAGGCGAATCACCGTCACATCCTGGCTCTTAAAGGGGGTGGTGATCAGCAAACCGCTGTAGAGAGCGGTGTGCTTATCGATCTTCGGACGCTGGGCATTCAGGAAGCTCTTGGGCGCGAAGCCGCAGGCAGCGCAGATCACACCATCCGGCAGGAACGCCAGCACATCACCATAGGTGGTAGTATCCTCCGCGATACCGGCCAGAATCATCTGGGACAGCAGCAGGTAGATGTCACCTTCGCAGGACACAGGCATATCTGCACCCAGCAGCGACAGGGCAACGCAAGGCGTAAAGCCCCAGTCGATGGACATCTCATACTGGCACTTGGCGGTCAGAGCATCCAGCTCCTGCTCCTGCACCAGCTGCTTTAAGCGCAGGTAGACTGCAGCATTCCGGTCCAAAAGGGAATCGGAAATGGAGGCCGCCACATCCCACTGCTCCTTTAGCTGCTGCTTTTCTGCCTCCACCTGGGCAGGGTCTACCTCGTCCACATGGGCAATGAGAGAATACTGATCCATATGCACGATCTCCGTGCCGAATACCTTCTTGACCTTAATGTGATCGCCAAGACCGGTGTACATGCCCATGGATACATAGCCCAGCATACCCAGGCGGGCATTTTTCAGCTGGCGGATCGTACGGGCTGCCCGCAGGAAGCTGCGGATCTTTTCTGCCAGGGCTTCATCCCCGGGGTTACCCACCACAAAACGGAATTTGTATTCAAATTCCTCAAAGGTCTCCCGCATAACGCCGGCAGAGGCGATGCAGCCAAAGGAGATGGTGGCCTTTTCCCTGGGATCGAAGTAATTATCATGGGACCACAACAGCATGGGGGTCTGCTCAAGTCCGGCAGCGGACAATACCTTCAAGGCATTGGGTGCCTCGATCCAGGAAGCAATCAGTACGATCACTGCGTCCCACACATCCTGCTTAGCCGTTTCAATGGCTTTTTCGCAGTCCGCCAGCACGATCACATTGGGTGCTGCCACCAGATCCACGCCGATTTCCCGCAGCCAGGTCTCGCTTTTTGCGATATGCTCCGCCAGTTGCTTTTGGGGATAACCGGGATAACCAAAGGGAAGAAACAACGTTGCCATAAACACCCTCCTTATTTCGCAAAGACTTTTTGATCCGCTTTTAATATAGGATATTATAGCGGTAAAAAGACGTTTCCACAAGTGGTATTCCGAAATAATCCACAAAAGTAGCGGAATGCCCCACCTGTTTTTTGGTTGTTTTTGTTGCTTTTTGGTTTTTCATATGATAATATACTGATGTTATAGTATTTTCATTGTCGTTATCCGTAACGATTACGGTTAATGAATAAATAACAAAGGAGAAGAAAAATGAAACTGAACAAGATCCTTGCTCTGATCGTTGTCATTGCTCTGATGGCAACCATGATGGTCGGCTGCGGTGCTAAGAAGGAAAAGGACGGCTTTACCTTCGGCGCTACTTACTGGACCATGAACAACCCCTACTTCATCGCACTGGAAGACGGCATCCGTGCTACCGTCGAGGCTGACGGCCACCAGCTGATCTCCTACGACCCCCAGGGTGACGTTACCACCTAGATTTCTCAGATCGAAGACCTGATCGCTCAGGACGTAGACCTGATCTTCCTGAACCCCGCTGACTGGGAAGGCGTTCGCCCCGCTCTGGAAGCTGCTGAGAAGGCTGGCATCCCCATCATCGTTGTGGATACCCCCGTTTACGACTCCGACAAGGTCCTGTCCACCGTTTGGTCCGACAACTACAAGGCTGGCCAGCTGTGCGCTGAAGACCTGATCGCTAAGGTTGACGGTGGCAACATCATCATCCTGGACCTGCCCACCGACAAGTCCGCTGCTGACCGTTACCAGGGCTTCTACGACACCATCACCGCTAACGGCAACTTCACCATTCTGGACACCCACAACGGCGAAGGCGACACCGCTGCTTCCCTGCCCGTTATGGAAGATATGATCCAGGCTTACGGCGATGACATCGATGTTGTCTTCGCTATCAACGATCCCTCCGCTATCGGCGCTATCGCTGCTCTGGAAGCTGCAGGCATGATCGATGACGTTATGGTCTACTCCGTCGACGGCTCCCCCGACGGCAAGGCTATGATCGAGTCCGGCAAGCTGGAAGGCACCGCTGCTCAGTTCCCCGAGGAGATGGGCAAGCTGGCTGTTAAGTACGCATACGATGCACTGGCTGGCACCGAGATCGAAGCCAACGTTTTCGTTGACGTCGAAATGGTCAATTCCGATACTCTGGCCAACTACACCATCGACGGCTGGAAGTAATTAAGTTGGGACTCCGTCAGCGAAGGTGGGATTCCCACCTTCGCTGACATCTTTTTGGTCTGGCATGTGACAAACTCATTGATTCTAAAAGCGAGGTAACGAGAATGGACGAAAGAACTGTCCTGCAAATGAAGGGCGTCAAGAAGTATTTCCCTGGCGTGAAAGCCCTGGACGGTGTGGATTTTGAGCTGAAGAAAGGCGAAATTCACGCACTGCTGGGTGAAAACGGCGCAGGTAAATCTACCTTGATCAAGATCCTCACCGGCATCTATTCCATGACGGAAGGCAGCATCCACATCAAAGGTGAGGAAGTGCACATGAAGACCGTCAAGGACGCCAGAGAAAACCGCATTGCTGCCATCCACCAGGAAATCTGCCTGGTACCCTATATCTCCGTGGCCAGAAACATATATCTGGGCCGGGAACTGAAAAACAAATTCGGCCTCATGGACGACAAAACCATGGAAGCCGAGACCCAGAAGCTGCTGGACCGTTTGGGCATGGATATCGATGCCTCCAAGGAAGTCCGGCAGTACTCCATCGCACAGCAGCAGCTGATCGAGATTGCCAAGGCGCTGGCCCTTGACGCTGAGATCCTGCTGATGGACGAGCCTACCTCCTCCCTGACGGAAAAGGAAGTCACCAATCTCTTTGAAACCATCCGCCGTCTGAAGGCTAACGGCACCTCCATTATTTACATCTCCCACCGTATGGACGAATTGTTCGAACTCAGCGACCGCGTTACGGTTCTGCGTGACGGTCAGTACATCGGCACCTATGTGACCCAGGAGACCACCCGCGAGGAACTGGTTGCCGCCATGGTTGGCCGCCAGCTCACTGAGTTCTACGTCAAGGACTCCGCTCCCCTGGACGAGGTCTTCATGGAAGTGAAAAACCTGAGCCGCACCGGCGTATTTGAGGATGTCTCCTTCACCCTGAAGAAGGGCGAGATCCTGGGTGTCTCCGGTATGGTGGGCGCAGGCCGCAGTGAAGTCGCCCGTGCCATCGTGGGTATCGACACCAAGGACAGCGGCGAAGTCCTGCTGGAGGGCAAGGCACTGAACATTCAGAAACCCATCGATGCCATCAACGCAGGTGTGGTTTTGATTCCCGAAAACCGCAAGGAAGAGGGCCTGGTGCTGGAAAACTCCGTCCGCTTCAATACCACTCTGGCCGTTCTGAAGGAATTCATTCACGGTGTTGTCTGGAACCGCAAGAAGGAAGAGCAGATGGTGGGCGAGCATGTCAAGACCCTCAACATCCGCACGCCCCACTTTGAGCAGCTGGTTCTGAACCTGTCCGGCGGCAACCAGCAGAAGGTGGTCATCGCCAAGTGGCTGGCAACGTCGCCCAAGGTGCTGATCATGGACGAGCCTACCAGAGGCGTGGATGTGGGCGCAAAGGCCGAAATCTACACAATTATGAATTCTCTTGCCAAAGCAGGCATTTCTATAATTATGATCTCCTCGGATCTTCCCGAGATCATCAACATGAGTGACCGCGTACTGGTTATGCGGGAAGGCAAGCTGGCCGGCATCGTTGAAAAGGACGAGATCAGCCAGGAACAGATCATGCGTTACGCAGTTTAACTGCTGACGAGCTGACGAAAGGATTAGAATTATGAACAGACTTACCAAAAGTGTAAAACAGTATTTCAAAGAAAACCTGGGCATTCTGATCGGTTTCTTCACCCTGTGTGTGATCGTTGCCCTGCTCAATAACCGCTTCCTGTCCCGCGGCAACATTCTGAACGTGCTCAGACAGCTGTTCTCCAACTGTAACCTGGCTCTGGGTATGTGCCTGGTCATCATCACCGGCGGTATCGACCTGTCCGTTGGCGCTATTATGGCCCTGGCCGGTACCCTGTGCGCCGGCACCATCGCCGCCGGTCAGCTGCCCATCCCCGTAGCCATTCTCATGGGTCTGGCAATCGGCGTTCTGGTTGGCTTTGTCAACGGCACCGTCACCGCCAAGATGAACATCGCTCCCTTCATCGTCACCATGGCAACCCAGCAGATCTGCCGCGGCCTGGTGTATGTCTATGCTGACGGCCTGCCCATCCGCTGCGACAACCCTCCCTTTAATTTCCTGGGCAACGGCTACATCGGTGAGATCCCCATCACCATCCTGTACTCTGTCTTCTTTGTCATTGTGATCTGGCTGGTGCTTAGTAAGTCCCAGCTGGGCCGCTGGATCTACGCTGTTGGCGGCAATAAGAATGCTGCCCGCTTCTCCGGCATCAATGTGGACAAGGTTCTGATGATCGTTTACTCCATCTCCGGCTTCCTGGCTGCTTTCGCCGGCATTATCTACTGTGCCCGTATGTACTCCGGTCAGCCCACCCTGGGCTCCGGTGACGAGACCGATGCCATTGCAGCAGTCGTTCTGGGCGGCACCTCCTTCAGCGGCGGTATCGGCAAGATCGGCGGCGTCATCATCGGCATTCTGATCATCGCTGTGCTCAGCAACGCTCTGAACCTGCTGGGTATCAACTCCTTCTGGCAGCTGGTTGCCAAGGGCGTTGTCATCCTGCTGGCTGTGTGCGTGGATAACATCAAGACCCACAAGCGCGTCAAGGGCTAATTTGCATATGCATAAAAGCAGCATCCGGCCCAAACCGGATGCTGTTTTTCACAAAAGGAGGAATCCCCTATGTTCAAAAACACCGCCCATTCCCTGGAGGATCTTCTGGGTAAAGCCTATACCGACCATCTGGTGAAAGCTGCCGTTCTGATCGGCATGGAAGAAGCTGAAGCCGTTGCCCTTGCTACGGATAAGGTGGATTTCTGGCCGGAACACCATCAGAAGGCCATCGAAAATCTGGCATCCTTGGTGGGTCAGACCGTACTTCCTCCCGTCCCCTGCAGTCCCGACGGTGCAGGCACTGCCTCTTTTAACAAGGTCACCAAGAAAGGGCCCGCACCGGTGAGCGGCATCGGCCCCTACCGGATCGGTGAGGATGGCCGTGTCTATATGGCCTCCAAGGCAGAGCACTATCACATTCCCCTGGGGCACCGTTTCCCCGGCTACCGGCTGCTGGCAAAGGCACGGCAACTGGGCATTCTCAACGCCACCCACAACAACTCCCGCGGTTACATCACCCGCATGACTGAGCGCAAGCTCATCGCCGTAGCCAACGGCCTTGATATGGATGACCCCAAGCTGGATGCCATCATCACAGGGGAAGATTCCGGCGCTCTGTGCCGAGTGCTGAATATCAACACCGGTTCTCTTGCTGTGGAAGCCGGCATCAAGATGATGCTGGCCCGGTTCTATCGCCAGGAACCCAACGCCCCCACGCCCAAATACGCTGGTAAGATCCCGGTCTTTCTGGTGATGCAGGACTATAACGGCGGCCCCGAAGCCGGCTATCACGGCACAACCCTCACCGCCCACACCTTCCGCGGCTTATGGCCGGATCTTTACGAAAAGCTGGAGGCAGGCGGTATCTACAAAGTGGTGAGCGTTGCCATCAACGACTTGGAGGACATGAAGCAGAAGCTGGAGATCTACAATTCCGGCGATTACAAGACCGCCGGTTTCCTTCACGAGATCGTGCTGATGAACTACGGTGGCATCGCCCTGGATAAAGAATACCTGCAGCAAGCCCACGCCCTGTGCCGGGCCACGGACACCCCCACGCTGGTGGATGAAATCCAATCCTGCGCCTGGTATCCGGAAAAGATGTTGTTCCGCCGCTATGACCTGCACCCGGACTTTGTGGTGGTAGGCAAGGGTTTCCCCGGCGGGGAAAACTCCGGCTCCAAGATCCTGTGCACCAAAGAGGTGGACAATCTGGTGCTGTTCGGCGCGCTGATCACCAACGGCCAGGAGGAACTGACCAATCTGTCTTATCTCATTACCATGCAGTTTATCAAAGACCAGGCAGTGGAACTGGCACGGCTCCAGAACCGCTATAGTGCCATGGCCCAGGCTCTGGCGGAAGAATATCCCGAAGTGATCACCGCCGCCGTGGGTGCGGGATACCTGGCAGCCCTGCAGTTTACCTCCGCTGAAAAAGCCGGTGAATTTGCCAAAAAGCTCAGCAGCCGCTGTATCGACACCAGCGCCCAGCTGTACAAGGCCAATTGTCCCCCCGCAGCACTCTTCAAGCTGCCCATCATCATGCAGGACGGCGACCTGGCCATTCTGGAAGCAAACATCCGGGAAGTGGTGCAAGAAATGCAGACAACCGTATAAAAAATCCCCCACTCTTCTGAAGTGACCCCCAAAAGTTAGACAAATATTTCTAACTCAAATTGTTCAAGCAGCCAAGAGGGCTTGCTGTCTGTGTAAAGCAGCCGGCAAGCCCTTTAATCTTGCTTTGATACGCCTGCTATTGTAGTAATCTATGTAATCAGTCAGTTCTTGTTTGAAATGATCTACTGAATCAAACTCCTGCAGATAGAGCAACTCACTTTTGAGATGTCCAAAGAAATTCTCCATTACGGAGTTATCATAGCAGTTGCCCTTGCGGCTCATGCTTTGCTGGATACCTTTGTCTTGTAACATCCGGACATATTGCTTATGCCGATAATGCCAACCCTGGTCAGAGTGAAGCAACAGCTTCGTATTATCCGGAATCTTTGTAAAGGCTTGCTCCAGCATCGTTGTCACCATCAGTAGATTCGGGCTGTCAGATATTGTATAAGTCACAATGTCACCGCTGTATAGATCAAGAATCGGAGACAAATATAGCTTCTGTCCAAACAGACGGAACTGCGTTATATCGGTAACCCACTTCTGGTTCGGTTTCTCTGCGCGGAATTCACGATCCAAAATATTGTCAGCAGTTGCCCCCTTTTCGCCCCTGTAGGAACGGTATTTCTTCATCCGAACACGGCAAATCAAGCCCAGTTCCTTCATTAAACGCTGCACTGTCTTATGATTTAGCATAATTCCACGGTTATGCAGTTCGTCTGTGACACGCCGGTAACCATATCTGCCCTTGTTCTCATGGTAGATAGAGGTAATCTCTGCCTTGGCACGGGCATACTTATCCTCAGTATTCTGCCGCTTGTTATGATAGTAGAAGGTAGATCGGGGTAGCTGAGCGATCTCCAGAAGCATATCCAGCTTGTATTCCTGCCTTAGTTCCTGGATCACCATTACTTTTTCTTCTGGTGTCGCTCTCTCTCCAGAACCAAGGCCTGCAATTTTTTTAGGTACGCATTCTCCGCTCTTAGACGCTGAACCTCTTTCAGCAAATCTTCTTCTACTTCCTTTGGAAACTGCTGGGGCCTGCCCTTGCTGCTACGACCTCGACGTTCAATATACAGCCCCTCAGGTCCTTCCGTAAGATAGTACCGTTCCCATTTGGCTACGTCCTTGTGATCCGGTATTTCAAACTGTCTGGCTGCTTCTCGATAGCTGAGTTTCTCCCGCATCATGGTTTCTACCACCATCTGCTTAAACTCGCCTGTGTATCGTTTGTTTGGTATTCCTTTTGGCATAATAAAAGCACCCCATTTCTTAGTACAAGTATATCATACTTGTCTAACAAATGGGGTGCAGTTCAGATAGCCGGTGGGGGTTCTTTTTTAGTAATAGAGCAGATCAGAATAGGTGGGGTAGGGCCAATAGCTCTTATCTGTCAACTCTTCCAGAATATCCGCATCTTTGCGAAGGGATTCCATCTCGGAAACGATGACATCGTGATAGTAGATGCTGGCATCGGCACTGCAGGAGGGCACACAGCTCAAAGATTTACGCAGCTGCTCACACTTTGCATAGCAGCTGTCGGCTGCGTCAGAGATTCTCTGTGCAAGGCTGGATTCTGCATTGCAGCACAGTCCTAACTGTTTTTTTGCCAGAATGCTTTCACTCAGGGATTTGGTATATGCCATCGCAGCAGGCAGGATCTGATGGAGCATCATATCCACACTGGTGCGTGCTTCAATATTGATGATCTTGCAGTAGGCTTCCAGATGGATCTCGTGGCGTGCGCGGTACTCTGCCTCGGTATAAATACCATGTTTGGTTACCAGATCAATATGCTTTTGGTTACAGTAGGTTGCGAGGCTCTTGGGTGTGCTGTTGAGATTGCTCAGACCGCGCTGTGCGGCTTCTTCCTCCCACTCCTTGGAGTAACCGTTGCCATTGAAAATGATCCGCTGATGTTCCGTGAATGTCTTGCTGACAAGGTGCTGCAGCGCAGAATCAAAATCATCGGCAGCTTCAAGGATATCCGCAAACCGGCCCAACTCTTCCGCCATAATGGTATTCAGCGCCACGTTGGGGCCGGAAACAGACTGAGAAGAACCGAGCATACGGAACTCAAATTTATTACCGGTGAAAGCCAGGGGAGAGGTACGGTTTCTGTCTGTGGTATCCTTGGGAATTGCAGGCAGAACGTCGACACCAATGCGCATCAGACTCTTTTTGGGATCCACATAGTTGGTGCCATTGATGATGGACTCCACAACGGATGTCAGCTCATCGCCCAGGAAAATGGAAATGATGGCGGGCGGTGCTTCGCATGCACCAAGACGGTGATCATTACCGGCAGAAACAACACTGCAACGCAGATAATCCTGATATTCATCGATACCCTTGATGAATGCAGCCAGGAAAACCAGGAATTGGGCATTCTGTCTGGGGGTTTTGCCGGGGCTGAACAGATTCTTACCGCTGTCTGTGCTGAGGGACCAGTTGTTATGCTTGCCGGAACCATTAACAACAGCGAAGGGCTTTTCATGAAGCAGGCAGACCAGATTATGCTTTGCTGCACATTTCTTCATGATCTCCATAATCAGCTGATTGCTGTCACAGGCGCTGTTGGCGTTGGAATAAATGGGGGCCAGCTCGTGCTGACAGGG
>JAZSHO010000041.1:0-24361 GCA_045533345.1 Faecousia sp.
TGTTCAACTCCTTGGCTCACAGAACGACATGGCTACGATCCGACTTTGGCAGAGATTGCTTCTGCCGAAGCATGGAACATTTTGTAGATAAAGACATTGAAATACATATTCTCAACTGTCCAGGCCACCTGTCCCGTCAGACTGAAGATCACCAGTGCCAGCCAGAAGCGACCGTTTTTCTTTTCATTTTTCATATCGCACCAACATCCCTTCCGTTTGTGTTTGCTTCATTTTACCATCCGTAAAAATTACTGTCAATCCTTTAAGATTTATGAAAAAGACTTGGCATTTTCCGGCAAATGTGATACAGTATAGTGGATTTTACAAAGCTCCTCAACAATCGCGAAAGAAGAGGTATTCTTATGAACGACCTTTCCCATATTTCTGTGGTTCTGCCCTCTCTGGATCCCGATGAAAAGCTCCATCTGGTCATCAACGGACTCCTGGAGTACGGATTTACCCACATCATCCTGGTCAATGACGGCAGCAAGCCGGAAAACCTCCACTATTTTGAGGAAGAATCTGCTGCCCATCCCGATGTGATTACCCTGCTGCACCACGAGGTAAACAAAGGCAAGGGCGCCGCACTGAAAAACGCCTTCCGTTGGTTCCTGGAGAACCGCCCCGAGGGCTACGGCGTTGTCACTGTGGACGGCGACAACCAGCACCATCCCGCCGATACCCGGGCCTGTAGCGAGCATATGATGGCCACCGGCCGCTGTGTCCTGGGCTGCCGGGACTTCGACCAGGAGGATGTGCCTACCCGGAGCCGCTTCGGCAACAAGACCACCTCTATGGTATTCAAGGTCTTTGTGGGTATGACCATTTCCGACACCCAGACCGGCCTGCGGGCGCTGACCCGCTCTGCTCTGGAAACATTGGTGAATGTCTACGGTGATCGGTTCGAGTATGAAACCAACATGCTGCTGGCTTTCAAGGACAATGCCATCGCCTTTGACGAGGTGAAGATCCGCACCGTGTACATTGAGGAAAACAAGAGTTCCCACTTCCGCACCTTTACCGATTCCTGGCGGATCTACAAGCTGATCCTCGCCCATTTTTTTCGGTACACGGTAAGCAGTCTCATCAGCGCAGTCGTTGATACTGTCGGCTACTCGCTGCTTACCGCAATCTTCGGCAGGATGGTCAGTGGCTTCGCGCTGACCGCGGTTGCCGGTGTCGGCGCCCGTGTCATTTCCTCGCTGCTGAATTTCTTCATGAACCAGAAGCTGGTGTTCAAAACCAATGTGGACACCAAGAAGGCTATGCTGAAGTACTACGCGCTGGCTCTGCCCCAGATGGCAGCCCAGGTGCTGCTGACCCAGGGTGTTTACGCGCTGCTGGGCATTGCCGACAGCGCCACCGGCCTGCGGACACTGTGGTATGCCATTGTAATGACCGTGCTGTACTTCCTCAGCTACATGATCCAGCAGCGCTGGGTCTTCGCACCGCAAAAAACCAAGTAAGAGGTTAAAGATATGAGCAAAAAGAATCAAACCCCCAATTATGATTCCGATGTGGCTGTGAAGCAGCCCAAGAAGAGAAAGAAGAAGGGCAGCGGCCTGCTGGGCCGGATCATCCGCCGCTTCTTCCTGCTGTTGTTCACCGTGATCATTCTGATCGTGGTGGCACTGTGCCTGGTGATGAATGTGGTCTTCAACGGTCCTTCCGATGCGGCCCGGGAAGTGCTGACCATGTCCTTGCTGGAACCCAGCGGCACCAAGTGGATCCCCCCTCTGTTCCTGGATGAGGAGACGCTGGATGCCATCCGCAACAGCGGCGGCCAGTCTTTGTCCGAAGAGGATGTGGACACTTCCATGATCGTCATCAACAAGGACGGCGCTTTCTCCGGCGAAAGCAGCGAGTGGGACAACTCCCCCGACGGCATCCGCTTCGAAGAATACCAGGGCGCTACCTTCAATGCCCACATTATGATCGTCCGGGATCCCAGCACCATCTATATGGGTACTTCCACCGCCAAGTATTCTACCGAGATCCCCGGCAAGCGTATGAATGAGGCCATGGCCGAAGCCGACGAAAGTGTCATCGCCTGTGTCAATGCCGGTGCATTCTACGACAACGGCACCTCCGATCCCATCGTCGGCAGTGTTCCCGCCGGCCTGGTGTATGCAGGCGGCCAGAAGGTATGGGATGCTTACCACGGTCTGATCCCCGAGGAAACCGGCGGTGGCTTCGTGGGCTTTGATGAGAACAACGTGCTGATCGTTGCCAATTCCATCACTGCTGAGGAAGCCGAGCGTCTGAACATCCGGGACGGTTGTGAGTTCGGCCCCGTTCTGATCAAGAACAACGAGGTTAATATGGATGCCTACAACAAGGCTTCCGGCTGGAATCCCCGTACTGCCATCGGACAGCGTGCTGACGGCGCGGTGATCTTCATCTGCATCGACGGCCGCCAGGCAGGCTCCATCGGCGGCACCTACAAAGATGTCATCGACCTGATGATCGAGTACGGCGCTGTCAATGCCTGCAACCTGGACGGCGGTTCTTCCTCCGTTATGCTGTACCGTGACGTTTACGGTCTGTTCGGCACCGCAGGCGAGGTTATCATGAAGAACAACTATTCCGTGCTGCAGTCCCAGCCCAGACGTATGCCCAACTACTGGATGGTTCGGGCCGCCAATGAGGAGTAAGCCATGTATCAAGGAAAATTTGATTCTAAGAATAAAAAGACAGAGGCGGATGTTTATGAACTGCTTGCCCAGCGCAACAGCGCTTCCGCCCGGGCCGCTGCTCCCGTAAAGGAGAGCGCCCCTGCCACTAAGCAGCCCCAGAAGCAGGCTGCTCCCCAGAAGCAGCCCAAAAAGGCCGCACCCGTGGAGGAAGAGGCACCCAAGCGCCGTGGTCCCCGGCTGGGCAGCGTGATTTTCTACACCTTCTATTTCATGTTCATCCTGCTGTTCTTCGTGGCCACTTACTTTGGTCTCCAGTGGCTTCAGGGATGGCTGGTGGACTACGAAGCAGCCCAGCCCACCACCAAGAGCCAGGAGGTCTTCGAACAGCTCTTTGCGGATCCCGACTGGAGCGTGCTGTACGATATGGCCGACATCCAGGACACCGAATATGAAGGCAAGGAAGAATTCGTTGCCTACATGGAAAACAAGGTGGGCGACAAGGAACTGACCTTCCAGGAAACCTCCGCCGGCATCTCCGGCAAGAAGTACGTTGTGCTTCTGGAGGGTGAGAAGATCGGTACCTTCATGCTGGAGGGTGAATCCGAAAGCCTGACCGCCATCCCCGACTGGAAGATGGGCGCTGTGGAACTGTTCTACGAACGGGAGGAAAGCTATCTGATCCAGCTGTCCGGCGATCATACCGCATCCGTCAACGGCGTGGCCCTGGATGACAGCTTTACCATCCAGATCGCCACCACCAAGGCAGAATCCAGCGGCCTGCTTCCCATCGGCACCGCCGGCGCCAAGGTCTACACCCAGAGAATCGCCGGCTTGATGGCCGTGCCCACCGTTACCGTGGTGGACAAGTCCGGCAAGGAGATCCCCGTTTCCTATGACGAGGAGAACAAGACCTTTATCGCCGAGACCACCGGCAGCGTCATCACCGATGAAGAAAAGGCTGTGGCTCTGGAAGCCATCAAGGCCTATGCCGAGTACCAGATCAAGGAAGCTACCCGCCAGAAGGTGGGCCAGTACTTCGATTCCAACGGCGAAGCTTACAAGAGCATCATGGAAACCGTTCTGGCCTGGACCAAGGGCAACCGCGGCTACTCCTTCGCCAACGACGCTGTCACCGGCTATGCCAAGTACTCCGATACCATGTTCTCCGTTTACGCCACCACCGAGCTGACCATCAATCTGACCGACGGCGGCACCCAGGTGAAGCCCATCAATGCCACATTGCTCTTCGAACGGCAGAACGGCAAGTGGAAGGTTATCCGCATGACCAACGCCGATATCTCCGAGCCCGTGGGTGAAGTCCGTCTGACCTTCATGAACGATGAAACCGTTCTGGATTCCAAGTTTGTGGAGAACGATGCCACCGAGCTGCAGACCCCTGTGGTTTCCACCCCCGAGGGCAAGGTTTTCACCGGCTGGATGACCAAGACCGTCAATGCCGAGGGCAAGGAAGAATGGAATCTGATCTTTACCCCCGACGAAAGCGGCTATGTTTCCATCCCCGCCGGTTCCGCCCTGGAACCCATGACCCTGTATGCATACTTTGAAAATGCAACCGAGGAAGGAGCGGAATAAATGGGAGCCATTCTGAATGTTCTGAACCAATGCGCAGTGTCCTTTGATCTGCCCATTCTGGACTGGATCCAGGCAACTCTGCAGAGTCCTTTCATGGACAAGTTTATGCCCTTCATTACGATCTTTGGCAACGGCGGCATCTTCTGGATCGCCTGGGCCGTGCTGCTGATCTGCTTCCCCAAGACCCGCCGTACCGGTCTGGGCATGGGTTTTGCGCTGATTCTGGGCCTTCTCATCTGCAACATCATTCTCAAGCCCGGCGTGGCCCGTCCCCGTCCTTACGATATGCAGGCGGAAATGGGAGTCATGATCGACCTGCTGGTCAAGCGGTCCCACGACTTCTCCTTCCCCTCCGGACATACCATTGCATCCTTTGAGGCCTCTGTGGTGCTGCTGAAAAACAGCAAGAAGATGGGCATTCCTGCCTTTATTCTGGCCATCCTGGTGTCCTTCTCCCGGCTGTACCTGTATGTCCACTATCCTACCGATGTGATCGTGTCCGTGATCCTGGGTACCATCTTTGCTTTCATCGGCGATGCCATCGCCAAGAAGCTTCCTCTGCCGGAACCCAAGAAGGGCAAGTACGAAAGATAATGTAAGACCCCCGAACCAACCGGTTCGGGGGTTTCCTTATTCCGTCAGCTGCAGCAGCAATTCCTTCAGCGCGGCTTCTGTTTCTTTGATGCCCTTCTGAGCGGCGTTCATTTTGTCCTGGTCGCCGTAACGCTGGGCGCTGACAATGTAGCCCATGGGATTTTGGATATAGGGATGGATCGGGAAAGCGAAGCCGCAGCGGTGGATTTGCTCCAGCTTCTCCCGGCATTTGCCTGCCAGAGCCCCTGCGTTTGCCTTGTGGAGGTTTTCCTGGTAGCCGTCGTTCACTGCCATCATGGGATTCCGGGCGTAATACTGGGCCTGCTCCAGCTCCTTGCGGCATTTGCGCAGATGATGCAGAGCCGTTTCTGCACATAGACTGGCTTCCAGCCGGAGAAAATGGTCTTTTTCTCCTTGGGAGAGAGCTTCCATCAGTGCCTGCTTTTCTCCAAGGGATTCCCATTCCTCTTGCGCGACGGCAATGTTGTGCTCCAGGGCGGCCCGGTCTCGCTGGGCAGCTTCCAGGGCGGCGGCAGCCGTCCGGATAGACCGCTCCATAGCTTCCGAAGAGGCATCCTCTTTCCCTCTCAGCCGGTTCAGCAGCTGCTTCAGACCGCCCCGTGCGTTCAGCGCCGCATCCTCCACCAGCCGCTTCTGGTACTTCAGTTCCGGCAGAGAACTTTGCACTTCGTCCAGATGCTCGCGCATATTGTTGAGTGACGCTTCCAGTTCGTACTTCTTCTGTAAGGCATCAAAAGCTGTCATAAGGCTCCCTCCTTTTTCTTTTACTATACCATGGGAGAATCCAAACAACAAGCCCGCCGGGACCCGGCGGGCTCGATTTAAGAAAAACTTAATGCTTGGTTTCCCGGTTCAACTTTTCACTCATGAGGATCATCAGCACATTGATGGCACCCACATAAAGGGGCATCAGCCCCGCGCTGATGTGATTGGCAAGGATGCCGAACAGAGGGGGCAGCAGGCAGATACCCACATAGGCCGAGGCCATCTGGATGCCGATGATGGCCTGGGAATTCTCTTCGCCGAAGTGGTCCGGGGTGGAGTGGATGATGCAGGGATAAATGGGGGCGCAGCCCAGACCGCACAGACACAGGCCGATCATGGCGGCCACATTGCCGATGGGCAGCAGCATGACGGCGACACCGGCTACGATGATACCCTCACCCAGACGGATCATGTTGGTATCGTTCAGCTTGTAGGTAACGAAGCCGCTGAGGAACCGACCGAGGGTCAGACCCAGCATGAAAAGGCTTGCCAGGCTGGCGGCGGTTTCTTCATCCAGACCCCCCACCATAACGAAATAGGAGCTGCCCCAGAGAATGCAGGTCTGCTCCAGACCGCAGTAGCAGAAGAAGGCCAGCATGACCTCTTTGGCACCTTTCAAGCCGAAGATCTGCTTCATGGTCAGAGGCTTTGCCTTGGGGCCGTCGGCACCGGGTTCATCTTTGCGCTTTTGCCACAGGGGCAGAGTCAAAAACAGCACCGCTGTCAGCACCACCTGCAGAATGGAGATGATGCGGTAGCCGGAATTCCAGCTTAAGCCCCCCGTAAGGGCGGCACCCATAATGTAAGGGCCGATGCTGGCACCCAGACCCCACATACAGTGGAGCCAGCTCATGTGGCGGCTGGCGTAGTGGATGGCCACGTAGTTGTTCAGACTGGCATCCACACTGCCTGCACCCAGGCCGTAGGGAATGGCCCACAGGCACAGCATCCAGTACTGACTGCTGACAGAAAAGCCGAACAGGGCAACGGCAGTCATGCCGACGCTGATGGCGGTGACCTTACCGGCCCCCAGCCATTTGGTCAGCCGGTCGGAAAGAAGGCTGGAAATGACAGTGCCGATGGCAATGATGAGGGAAATGCCCCCGGCGAAGGACACCGGAACATGGAGGTCGATTTGCATCATGGGCCAGGCGGCACCCAGCAGGGCATCGGGCAGGCCCAGGCTGATGAAGGATAGGTAGATGATGGCGAGAAGGAAACTGACCATGGTATTATTCTCCCTGGAAGTTGCGCTTTACAAAGCGGGATTTGGAAAACTGGATGATCTGGCTGTGGTACAGACTCCAGTTGCCGGAAATAACAAAGGCGATGACACAGACAAAAGCGAAGAGGTACACATTGGCACCCCCGAACATCTCAATGCTGAGGAAGATGGAGGCGATAGGAGAGTTGGTAACGCAGCAGAACAGACCCACCAGCGCCAGAGCGGCAGCGAAACCGGGGTCCAGACCGATAAGGCCTCCCAGCAGACAGCCGAAGGTGGCACCGACGCAGAAGGTCGGTACGATTTCGCCGCCCTTGAAGCCTGCGCTGAGGGTGATGGCGGTGAACAGCAGCTTCATAAGAAAATCATACCAGTTGGCATTGCCTGCCACGGCGTTCAGTGCCATGTCCATGCCCGCGCCGTTGTACCGATGGTCACCCACCAGCAGCGTCAGTGCGGCAATCATCATACCGCCGACGACGATTCGAATCCAGGGATTGGGAAGCTTTCTGGCGGCAAAATGCTCCGCCTCGTGGAGGAACCAGCACATACCAATGCCCAGCACACCCACGCACACCGCCAGCACCAACACCTGCCAGTTGACAGTGAAGGTGAAGGGAACGGTTTCATTCAAGAAGAAAGTTTCCGCATGGACACCAAGAGCTGCGGACACCCGGCTGGCCATGAAGGCTGCCAGATAACAGGGCAGCAGAGCGGGGGTGAAGAAGCTGCCAACGCTGGTAAACTCCATGCAGAAAATGGTGGCGGTCAAGGGGGTGCCGAAAAGACCCGCAAACACGGCGCTCATGCCTGCCATGGTCAGAACCGTCCGCTCGTTTTCCGGCAGCTTCAGCAGCCGACCCAGCGCGGATGCGGTGGAGCCGCCCAGCTGCAGCGCAGCGCCTTCCCGACCGGCAGAACCGCCGAACAGATGGGTAATGGAAGTGGCCAGGAAAATCACCGGGGCAATGAGGGGATTGACATTGTCACCATTCAAGATAGCATCGATGATCTCATTGGTACCCCGGTTGCTGCGCAGCTGAAAAATGTGGTAAATACCCACACTCAGCAGACCGCCCAGGGGCAGCAGGAAAATCAGCCAGGGATGCTCAAATCGCAGGTGGGTGACAAAATGCAGGGCATGGTGGAAAAAGGCCCCCAAAAGTCCGCCGATGGCACCCATCAGCGCCCCCAGCAGGCTCCATTTCAGCAGGGTTTTTCCGTATTTTTCCGGATGATGCAGCTTCTCCAGCAATTTCATAGGTTTCTCTTCTTTCTGTGCAGAATACCGTCATTTTACCAGAAGCCCTGTTTGTTTGCAATCCGGTGGAATGGCAATTGTAAAATTTTTCACAGCCCCTTGCGAAGAAGCAGGGGCTGTGGTATCATAATAGGTAGCTTGCTACATTTTATTTGGGAGGTGATCCCTTGCAAACCCGCTTTGGACACTTGCTGCGGTATCTGCACAGCTGTGCCGATCAGTCCATGACAAATGCCCTGGCCTCTATGGATTTGACAGCGGCCCAGGGCCACATCATGGGCTTCATTGCCCACAGAAAGAGTCCGCCCTGCGCCCGGGACATTGAGGAGGCCTTCCATTTAAGCCATCCCACCGTATCGGGTCTGCTGTCCCGGCTGGAGAAAAAGGGCTTCATTGCCTTCCGGTCCGATGAACAGGACCGCCGCTGTAAACGGATCCACATTTTACCCAAGGGCCAGGAACTCCACGAAACCATGCACAAAACCATTCTGGAAACGGAAGCGCGGTTGGTGGAGGGCTTCACCCCGGAGGAAAAAGAGGCCTTTTACGGCTATCTTTGCCGAGCCATAGACAATATGGGCGGCGTACCCTGCTGCAAAGTAAAGGAGGAAACCAAGAAATGATAAGACGTTTGGCCCGGTGTATCCGGGAATATAAATGGGCCGCCATCTTGAGCCCCCTGTGCATGGTGGGCGAAGTGACTATGGAGGTACTGATCCCCCTGGTCATGGCGGACCTGTATGACTACGGTGTGGTCCAGCAGAATATGAGCGTTGTGGTCACCAAGTCCATCCAGCTGGTGCTGTTTGCATTGGTGTCCCTGGCCTTTGGCGTGGCCTCTGCCATTTTCGCCTCCAAGGCCGGTACCGGCTTTGCCCGGAATCTGCGGCACGATATGTTCTACCGTGTCCAGCAGTTCAGTTTCGCCAATATCGACAAATTCTCCACCGCATCCATCGTCACCCGTCTGACTTCGGACGTTGCCAACCTGCAGATGACCTTCCAGATGATGATCCGTATGGCCATCCGCTGCCCCATGATGCTGGTGCTGGCTCTGATTTCCGCTCTGCGGATCAGCCCGGAGCTGGTTCGGGTCTACCTGTTCGTCATGCCGGTGCTGGCCATCGCGCTGATCTGCCTGGTGCCTGTGGTCTTTAAGATCTTCGACCGGGGCTTCAAGCTGATGGATAAGATGAACAACGTGGTCCAGGAGAATATCCACGGCATCCGTGTGGTCAAATCCTTCGTCCGGGAGGAGAAGGAAATTGAAAAGTTCACCGATGTGTCTGCAGAACTGGCCTACAACTTCTCCAAGGCAGAGAAGATTCTGGCCCTGAACAGCCCCATCATGATGTCCTGCGTGTACATCTGCATGCTGACCATCTCTTTCCTGGGTGCCAAAATGGTCGTTGCCTCCGGCAACAATCCCATGAACGGTCTGACCACCGGCGAGCTCAGCTCCATGTTTACTTATACCACCCAGATTCTTTCCGGCCTCATGATGCTGAGCATGGTCTTTGTTATGATGACCATGTCCCGGACCCCTCTGCGCCGTTGCTATGAGATTCTGACGGAAGAAGTGGATCTGACTTCTCCCGAAAATGCCATCACCACCGTTCCCGACGGCTCCATCGACTTCGAAAATGTTTCCTTCCGCTATTCTGCCACCGCTCAGCACCGGGCATTGAAGGAAGTGAACCTGCACATCCCCTCCGGTGCCACCGTGGGCATCCTGGGCGGCACCGGTTCTTCCAAGTCCACCCTGGTCCAGCTGATTCCCCGATTGTACGATGTCAGCGAAGGCACCTTGAAGGTGGGTGGTATCGATGTGAAGCAGTACGACCTGGAAGCCCTTCGTGACAATGTGGCCATGGTGCTTCAGAAGAACGTGCTGTTCTCCGGCTCCATCAAGGAAAACCTCCGCTGGGGCAATCCCAATGCCACCGATGAAGAACTGATCCACGCCTGCAAGCTGGCCTGCGCCCACGACTTCATCATGGGCTTCCCCGAGGGGTATGACCACCATATCGAGCAGGGCGGCACCAATGTGTCTGGCGGTCAGAAACAGCGTCTGTGCATCGCCCGGGCCCTGCTGAAGAAGCCCCAGATTCTGATTCTGGACGACTCCACCTCCGCGGTGGATACCAAGACCGACGCCTCCATCCGCCGGGCTTTCCGGGAAGAAATTCCCAACACCACCAAGCTGATCATTGCCCAGCGTGTGGCCTCCGTCCAGGATGCGGACATGATCGTCATTCTGGACAACGGCCAGATCAGCGCTGTTGGCACCCACGAGGAACTGATGCAGTCCTCTCCCATTTACCAGGAAGTTTTCCACTCTCAGCAGAAAGGAGGTAAGTAAGAAATCGAATAAAGATTTCTGAAAATAATATATGCCTCCTGTGAAAATGCGCGGCGACGGCCGCATGGCCAAGAACCCCAAAAAGACCTTTTTCCGTCTGCTCAGCTATCTGAAAAACCACATTGCGGTGCTGATCGTGGTGCTGCTGTGTATTCTGATCCATGCCTATGCCCAGATCACCGGCTCCCGGGCCCTGGGCAATCTGGTGGATGAATTCATTCTGCCTATGGTGGCGGAAGGCTCCAACGACTTTGCCCCGCTGATTCAGTTCATTATCAAGATTGCCTGCGTCTTTGTGGTGGGCATGGTGGCCACCTTCTTCCAGAGCTATCTGATGGTCGGCGTCACCCAGGGCATCCAGAAGACCATCCGTGACCAGCTCTTTGCCAAGATGCAGCGGCTTCCCATCCGCTATTTCGACAGCAATACCGCAGGCAACATCATGTCCCGCTACACCAGCGACATCGACACCCTGCGCCAGATGATCTCCCAGTCCATTCCCCAGTCCGTTTCCGCTGTGGTAACTCTGCTGGCGGTGTTTATCGCCATGCTGGCCGAATCCTGGATTCTGACCATCGTCACCATGATTACCGTGGTGGGCGTCATCCTGTCTACCAAGTATCTGGCGGGCAAGGCCGGTAAGTACTTCATCGGCCAGCAGAAATCCCTGGGTGCCGTCAACGGCTACATCGAGGAAATGATCACCGGCCAGAAGGTGGTCAAGGTCTTCAATCACGAGGATGCCTGCAAGGACGAGTTCGACAAGCTGAATGAGCAGTTGCGGCAAAATGCTTTCTCTGCCGGTAAGTTCTCCAACATGATGGGCCCCATCAATAACAACCTGGGCTATGTCCAGTATGCCATTCTGGCAATTGTCGGCGGCATTGTGGTGGTCAAATCCAATTCCGGGTTGCTGACCCTGGGCAGTCTGATGACCTTCATGACCCTGTCCCGGAACTTCAACCAGCCCATCAACCAGATTTCCAACCTCTTAAACTCCATCATCATGGCCCTGGCAGGTGCCGAGCGTGTCTTTGAACTGATGGACGAGGAGCCGGAGGTGGACGAGGGCTACGTGACCCTGGTCAATGCCAATATCGACGAGAACGGCAACATTTCTGAGAGCAAGGAGCGTACCGGCCACTGGGCCTGGAAGCACTTCCACAAGGCCGACGGCACCACTACCTATGTGGAACTGAAGGGCGACATCACCATGTTCAACGTGGACTTCGGCTATGTACCGGAGAAGACGGTGCTCCACGACATCACCCTTTACGCCAACCCCGGCCAGAAGCTGGCCTTCGTGGGCGCCACCGGTGCCGGTAAGACCACCATCACCAATCTGATCAACCGGTTCTACGACATCGCCGACGGCAAGATCCGCTACGACGATATCAACATCAACAAGATCTGCAAAGCCGACCTGCGGCGCTCTCTGGGCGTGGTATTGCAGGAAACCAACCTGTTCACCGGCACCGTTATGGAGAACATCCGCTACGGTAAGCTGGATGCCACCGACGAGGAGTGCATCGCCGCGGCGAAGGTGGCCAATGCCCACGGTTTCATCGAGCGTCTGCCCCAGGGCTATCAGACGGAGCTGACCAACAACGGCGCCAGCCTCAGCCAGGGCCAGCGTCAGCTGATCGCCATTGCCCGGGCGGCGGTGGCGGATCCTCCTGTCATGATCCTGGACGAAGCCACTTCCTCCATCGATACCCGTACCGAAAAACTGGTCCAGGACGGCATGGATGCGCTGATGAAGGGCCGCACGGTCTTCGTCATTGCCCACCGCCTTTCCACCATCATGAATTCCGACTGCATCATGGTGCTGGACCAGGGCCGCATCATCGAGCGAGGCAGCCACGAGGAACTGATCGCCCAGAAGGGCACCTACTACCAGCTCTATACCGGCGCCTTCGAATTGGAATAACCGCGCTGTTAGGCCCCCTTTGACAAGGGGGCCTTTTTGCACTATAATGGAGAAAAACCAAACTTTGGAGAATCCTATGATCAATCTGATTGAAATCACCGATTTTTCTGACCCGCAGCTGGATGTGTATGCCCGGCTGACCGAGGCCCAGCTTCTCAACCGCTTTGAGCCGAAAAAGGGCATGTTCATTGCCGAAAGCCCCAAGGTCATCATGCGGGCGCTGGATGCGGGCTGCGTGCCGGTATCGTTGCTGGTAGAGCGGAACCATATCAACGAAGAAGCCGCCGAGGCCATCCGCCGCTGCGGCGATGTGCCGGTTTTTACCGCCTCTTTGGACATTCTGACCCAGCTGACAGGCTTCCAGTTGACCCGGGGCATGCTCTGTGCCATGCGCCGTCCCCAGCTGAAAACCGTCGCCCAAGTGCTGGAGAGTGTGAAGCGGGTGGCGGTACTGGAAAGTGTTCAGAATCCTACCAATGTGGGTGCCATTTTCCGCTCCGCCGCGGCCCTGGGTATGGATGCGGTGCTGTTGACCCCCGGCTGCTCCAACCCGCTGTACCGCCGCAGCGCCCGGGTGAGCATGGGCACCGTGTTCCAGGTCCCCTGGACCTATCTGGAGGATACCTGGCAGGAAGATTTGAAAGAGCTGGGCTTCAAGACCTGCGCTATGGCCCTGAAGGACGACTCTTACAGCGTGGATGACCCGGAACTGCGCCAAGTAGAAAAACTGGCCATCGTGCTGGGTGCCGAGGGGGACGGTCTGGCGGAGAGTACCATCGCCCAGTGCGATTACACCGTGAAAATCCCCATGTACCATGGGGTGGATTCTCTGAATGTAGCGGCCGCCAGCGCGGTGGCATTTTGGGAACTGCGCTCCCGATAAAATGGAAAATGGCCGCCGGGTTTCCGGCGGCCATTATTTTTATTCCCAGGGGCAGATCTTGCCCTGTTTGATGAGAAAGGCCTCGTCGGCGATGTTCGCCAGAGGGGTATCGGAGTGGGAGTCGGAGAAGAACTTGTCGCAATGGGTGATGCCCATCTGGTCTTTCAGCCGAACCACCTTTTCAGCACCCCAGCAGTTGAGGCCGGTGTATCTGCCTGTTTTGGGATCCACCCGGGAGGCCATCAGATGCTGGATTCCCAGTCGGGCGCAGATAGGCTCCAGCAAGAATTCCGGGGAGGCGGAAATAACGATGTCCGTTTCCTTCTGCTGACCGGGGTACCAGGGGAAGATTTTATGCTGATGCTTGTCCCAGAATTCCTCCAGCAGGCCCTCGGCGTCGTAGCCGGTAAACATCCGGTAGAAGCGCTCTTTCATGGCGGTCTTGTCGATCCGCTTCAGCAGATACAGCGCCGCTGCCCAGCCCTGGCAGGGCAGGAACCGCAGCAGGGAGGGGTGCTTTTTCAGGGAATACATGAGAAAATCAAAGGTGCTGTCCCCATCATAGAGGGTGCCGTCAAAGTCGTAAATGTTCATAGGTAATGGCCTTTCTTTGGGTTCTTCAAGAAACAATATAGGATAAAAACGAAACTGTGTCAAGGAAATCCCGGGAGACGGGAATAACTGCTCTGGTCAGCTGTCAACGGCGTCCAGATTCTTCCAGCCGTAGCGGCAAATGGAAATGAGGATGGATGCCTCTGTAATGAGTTCATCCAGAACGCCGGCCCAGGAACCGACGATGAGGTTGTAAATGATCCAAAGGGGAGAATTCACAGCCATGGCTACCAGACGGATGGTCCGGGGATTGTAGGTATATCCGCCGACGGTGGCCGCAATATTGGCGATGACCGGGAGCAGGGACCACCAGTTTTCCCAGGTGAGAAACAGGGTTACCAGCTGTAGCAGGCAGAGGGCGGCGCACATGGTTTTTCCTTTTAAGAAGGGATTTTTGCTGCCCAGACAGAAGGAACGGATGGCATTGAGAATATAGCTGATTCCTCCGGTGATGGCACCCAGCATCAAAAAATGCACCGTGTAGCACAGATAGGAAACAAACTGCACCCGAAACAGCTGACGGTTGCTTTTGCATTGATAAGACAGGAAAAACAAAAAGGTTCCCGTAAATCCGATTCCCTGTATCAAAAGATAACGCATTGTCTGTCCGCACCCCCCTGTCTTCTATGCTGAACGTATTATAGCATATCCCCAAAGAAAATGACAGGGGCAAATGCCCCTGTCATAACTTATGATGCCGCGTCCAGCATATTTTCGATATAAATCCCATAACCCATAGTGGGGTCGTTCACCAGCACGTGGGTCACTGCTCCCACAATTTTCCCGTTTTGGCAAATTGGGGAACCGGACATGCCCTGGACGATGCCGCCGGTAAGTTCCAGCAACGCCGGGTCGGTGACCTTCAGCAGGAAGTTTCGCCCGTCCTGCCGGTCCTCTGGATAGATTTTCAGAATTTCCACAGAATATTCCCGGGGGGAATCGCCCCGGACCGTGGAACGGATGGTTGCGGGGCCGCTGCAGATTTCGTCATACTCCGCAACGGGCAGCGGCTCACCCTTCCAGCCGGTTTTGGTGGTGCCGAAAACGCCCTGGGGTGTGTTCCGCCGCAGTTTGCCGCAAAGGTCGTCGGCATCGGCGCTGCCCTTCAGCTGCCCCGGTTCGCCGCATTTCCCTTTTTTCACCGACAGAATTTCGGCCCCGAAGGCGGTGCCGTCACGCATATCCAGCAGGGTGCCTTTGGCGTTGCAGACCCCGTGGCCCAGAGTGCCAAATTTTCCCGTGTCCGGGTCGTACCAGGTGACGGTGCCGATGCCGGCGATGCCCTGCCGCAGATAGATGCCCAGCCGGGGACCCTCGCCGGATTCCTGCGGTGCCAGCATCAAGGTGTGGGTTTTGCCGCCCCGATGGACGGTGACGGATACCTTGGCATCCGCCTCTTCCAGGGCTTCCCGGATATCCTCCGCGCAGCGGATGCATTTTCCGTCGATGGATAGAATTTCGTCGCCGATTTTCAGACCCGCTGCTTTGGCGGCTTTTCCCAACACATCGTCGAAGGCAGCCACGGTCACGGTATTGTCCTGCAGCTGCAAGCCGATTATCTCTCCCACCGGAATCAGTAGCTCCGCTGCCCAGCCGGAAACCGGCAGTATACAAAAAATCACCACCGCAGCTGCGATGGAACAAAACATTCGTTTCATGGTTCAGCCCTCCTTTTTGCCTGCCTTCTTAATATGGCCGGGCAATGAGGTTGTAACCGCTGAAAATGTCGAAAAATCTGGGACGATTTGTCAAACTGGAAATTTTTGTATTGTCAGAAAGAATGGTTGCTGGTAAGATAAATTGTAGTTTGCCGGGCCGCCCCGGCGGCCAATTCGTTACGAACACAAGCAGGAAACGAACGCATCCTGATTGCGCTCGACCGATGGTGCGCAGATAAATTGTAGTTTACAGTTGCAGCAAGTAAAACGCATGTCATCGCGAACCAGCGCGCACGCTGGTGTGGCGATCCCCCAGACACTCCTGGAAACCATAGGGGATTGCCACGTCGGAGCTTCGCCCCTCCTCACAATGACACGGAAACTTTTCGTCAAAGCAAAAGGCCGCCGATTCCCCGGCGGCCTGCGTCAAAAGCAATTATTCTTCTTTCTTTTCCGGCTCGGCGGGCTGGCTGGCGGGAGCAGACTTCTTCTGCTTTCTGGCCTTTCTGCCCTTTCCGGCCTTCTTCACCACAAAAACGATACCGAAGAGGATCGCGCCGTAGACCAGCAGGTAGGGAGAACTGACGATGATCCAAACCACCAGATCGGTCAAATCCTCACCCAGGCCCTCCAGGCTGGAGGTGAAGCCGCCGCTGATCCGCTCCCAGAAGGTTTCCTCCTCCACGGGGGTGTACTCCTGGACTTCCTCGATGTTTAAGTAGATGGTGGCGTAATCCACCTGGTTGTCGTAAAGACGCAGCTGGGAGGAATACCGCTCCAGCTCATAGCGCACATCCGTCAGCCGGGCTTCGATCTCCAGCAGATCGGACATATTCTCCGCCTGGGCCATGAATTCCAGCAGCCGGGCTTCTTCCGTTTCCAGAGCCTTGATGCGGCTTTCGGTAGCGGTATAGCTTAAGGTGATGTCCTCCAGATTCTTGCTGGTGCGGACCACATTGGCGATGCCGGAGACTTCTTCCGTAAACTTGTCCACATCCTGGGCAGGGATCCGGACGGTGAGGCTGGCATTGCGGTAGCGGCGGGAGGAGTAAGTACTGCCGTTGTAGATATTCTGGTCCTCCACATAGCCGTTCATGGCCTTGATTTTGCTGTCCAGAGAAGCCAGTAGGCTTTCCAGGTCCTCGGTTTCCGCGGACATGTCCACGGTAATGATCCACTTGCGGTTTTCGGGGATGGCGGTGGAGCTGCCGGTGCCGGCGCTGGTCAGAGAATTTGCGGCCATGTCCATGGCCATGGGGGCCTCCATGGCTTCTTCCTTCACGGCGTAGTCCATGGCGGGAGCGCTGGTAGATGCGCCGCCGCAGCCGGAAAGCAGGCTCAGCAGCAGAAGCAGCACCAGGGTCAAAGATGCGTACTTTTTCATTTTCGTTTCCTCCTTTTTGTTGTTCTACTCTATTTCTCGATGAATTCTCGGTTTGGTTGCAGGGTTTGGAAGATAAATTGTTGTTTAGCGGTGTAATGCTAACGCCCTCCGGGTGTTGGCATCCTGTGGCTGCCGGGGATGCGGATTGCCACACCAGTGTGCGCACTGGTTCACAATGACAGTGCGTTCGTTACGCAAAGCGCCGATTTTGTTGCGGAAAGCAACGAAACCATGTCATTGCGAGGTGCCGCCGTCTCCCGCAAGGCGGCGCCGTGGCAATCCGTTTCCCTGCAATGCGAAGCATTGCGTCGGCCACAGGCCGACAACTCCATTCGCTAAACGACTACTTCTCTTACCATCAGTATACCATCCCGCCTGCCGCTATGCAAGCAAACATTGTGTAAACTGCCCGAAATAGGGGTTGCAATAGGGGCTGCTTTTCGGTATAATGAGAGGGCTGAACGGAGGTAGAAAAATGGCAAAGCTTTATTTCAAATACGGTGCCATGGGCTCCAGCAAGACCGCCCAGGCCCTCATCACCAAATACAATTATGAGGAAAATGACCTGAATGTCTGGCTCATCAAGCCCAGCGCGGACACCCGGGACGGCGCCGCAATCCTGCGCAGCCGTATCGGTCTGGAAGCACGGGTGGATGTGATCACCCCCGCTATGGATGTCTATGCCCTCTTCCGGGAAACCAAGGCAGACCATTGCGACGTGATCATTGTGGATGAATGCCAGTTTATGACCATTCCCCAGATCGACCAGCTTCGTGCCATCGTTAACGATTTCAATGTGCCGGTGCTGTGCTTCGGCCTGCGGACCGACTTCCAGACCAAGCTGTTCCCCGGCTCCCTGCGGCTGATGGAACTGGCGGACTGCATCGAAGAGATCAAGACCATGTGTGACTGCGGTGCCAAGGCCACCGTCAACGCCCGTATCAACGGCGGTTACATCGTCACTGAGGGCGCCCAGGTGGTGCTGGGCGGCAACGACAGCTACATCGCCATGTGCCACAAGTGCTACATCCGGGGTATCCGGGAACATAAGATCATCAAACTGCACGGACAGAAGTAAAAAATATATGTCTTTGCGAACCAGTGACCGATGTCAGTGGTGTCGCAATCCCCCATGGCTATCGAGCGGCCCGGAAAATCCAGGGGATTCCCACGCCAGTGTGCGCACTGGCTCGGAATGACAGCATAGACTTAAGGAGTGTATTATTATGGAACTGAAAGACATTCTCGCCAAGTGCGACCATACCCTGCTGGCCCAGACTTCCACCTGGGAAGAGATCAAGGCCATCTGTGACGACGGCATCAAGTACGGCACCGCTTCCGTGTGCATCCCCGCTTCCCATGTGAAGCAGGCCAAGGAATACGTAGGTGAAAACCTGGCTATCTGCACCGTCATCGGCTTCCCCAACGGCTACGCCACCACCGCCGCCAAGTGCTTCATGGCAAGCGATGCTGTGGACAACGGCGCTGACGAAGTGGACATGGTCATCAACATCGGCTGGGCCAAGGAAGGCAAGTGGGAAGAAATCACCGCGGAAATCGCCGCCATCAAGGCCGCCTGTAAGGGTAAGTTCTTGAAGGTCATCATCGAGACCTGCCTGCTGACCGACGAGGAAAAGATCGCCCTGTGCAAGTGCGTTTCCGACTCCGGCGCAGACTACATCAAGACCTCCACCGGTTTTTCTAAGGCCGGTGCTACCTTTGCCGACGTGGAGCTGTTCGCCAAGCACGTCGCCCCCCATGTGAAGATCAAGGCCGCCGGCGGCATCTCTTCCCTGGAAGACGCAGAGAAGTTCATCGCCCTGGGCGCAAGCCGTCTGGGCACCAGCCGCATCGTCAAGATCGCCAAGGGCCTTGCAAACGACGGAAGTTATTAAATTTAAAATTGAAAATGGAAAATTGACAATTGAGGAGTTGCCTTCGGCAAAAGTTAAATCGTCCGCGAAGCGGACACCATAATTTTCAATTTTCAACTGTCAATTTTCAATTCCGCATATAAGGAGGAATTTATTATGTCCAACTTCCCCACCACTCCCCATATCAACGTCGCCGATGACATCGGCTTTGGCAAGACCGTTCTGATGCCCGGCGATCCCCTGCGGGCCAAGTTCATCGCCGAAAACTTTCTGGAAAATCCTGTTCTGGTGAACAATGTCCGGGGTGTCCAGGGTCACACCGGCTACTACAAGGGCGTGAAGGTCTCCGTTATGGCCTCCGGCATGGGTATGCCCGCCATCGGCATCTACTCCCACGAGCTGTTCAATTTCTTCGGCGTGGAGAACATCATCCGTGTCGGCTCCGCCGGTGCCATCCAGGAGCATATTCACCTGTACGACCTGGTCATCGCCCAGGGTGCCTGCACCGACAGCAATTGGGCCAGCCAGTTCCATCTGCCCGGCACCTTCGCCCCCATCGCCTCCTACGAACTGCTCAGCGAAGCTGTGAAGGCCGCAGAAGCCAACGGCGCCACCTACCATGTGGGCAACGTCAACTCCTCCGACGTCTTCTACGGCGACCATGTGGATGTTCCCGCAGGTCTGGACAGTGTCTACGGTCTGAAGAAGATGGGCGTTATGGCTCTGGAAATGGAAGCCGCCGCCCTGTACATGAACGCCGCCCGTTACGGCAAGCGGGGTCTGTGCATCTGCACCATTTCCGACCATGTTCTCACCGGCGAGGAGACCTCCGCCACCGAGCGCCAGAATTCCTTCACCACCATGATGAAGGTGGCCCTGGACGTGGCCGTGGCCATGGAAAACAAATAATTTCGCAAGGGAGGGTCATTGACCCTCCCTCATTCAAACAACATTATGAGATCTGACCGTAATAGCATTACCTTCCCCCTGCTGGATGTTCCCTGGATGGCTGTTGCCACCGGCATTCTTCTTTCGTTTTATGGTGTTCTGATCCTGTTCCTTGGGATTCGGGATATGATTACCTACAATTTTCGTTATTCCTTTATCCTCATCGCCGGCTTTGCCTTCATTCTCCTGTGGCTGGGACTGAAATGCCTGGCCAAAAGCCAGGTGCGTGTCCATCTGGTGCCAGAGGGTATCGCTCTATCCCTGTTCGGCAAAACTTTTCGTACATACCCGGCGCAGGAACTGAAGCTTTGCTGCTTTGTGGATAAGGGAACTTACCAGGAAAGCAATGTATTTCTCTGTGTCAGCTGCCACAGCCTGGAAACGCTGGCCCTTCTGTGGGAGCAAACCTGCAGAAAGAATCCGGTCACCCGGCACGACCTCCCCTTCCTAAAGCGGAAAAGCGACTGGCAGCAGTCCTTTGCACGGAGTTTTCTGCGTAAACACAGCAGTCTCTTCCCCTGGACAATCCCGGAAAAGGGTATCTTTTATATGGTAACTACCCGGGAGCGGGAATCCCTGATTGCGCAGATGTACCCCCAGTTGCCCCGGGAGGATCTGACACGCCTGCCGGAACACTACTATCTAAAGCCGCCGGAGCCGAATGGTATGAAGCCCAGGGTTCCGGAAACGCCGGAGCATTTTCTGCAGTGTCAACGCCATGCAGAAGACCTGCCCATAGTCGCCATGGCCTTTGTCTTCTGTCCCAGCTGTTTTCTGCTGTTTTTTGCCATTGGATTTTTGGACGGGACCGCTGGTCTGCTTCTGTCCGCGCTGAGCGTCGCCTGGTTGTTCGGCAGTTTGTTTTCTTTGATTCCTCTGTGGAACAAATGGGTATCCATTCAAGAGGACGGACTGCATCTGCAGTTCGGAAAAAGAGAAATCCGGCATCTGCCCGTATCGGAAATCCGGACCATATACTGTTTTGATTACAAAGTTAAGAATGGTGTCTGCCGCTATATGGCTGTGAGCAGCCTCGCCCCAGAAGAAATTATTGAGCGTGAAGAAGCATATATGACCCGCTCCCATCGGAAACAGGAATGTCTTTCCGCCTACACCCTGGCAGATAGCTGGCCCCATGCTGCCCAGTGCCGCTATCTGGCTCGGCGAATGTTGCTGTTTGGCCTCTATGATCGGGAGTTTTTCATCCTGGCCCACGAACCGGAACGGGAAGCATGGCTAAAATCCCGGTATCCTCATGTCAGCTGGATTGAAACAAGCGGAATCGCCAATTTGAATCAGTTTTATCCTAACCTCTCTTAAGAAAGGGAACCTTTATGAAACGTATCTTTTTATTCGTGCTGGATTCCTGCGGCATCGGCGCACAGCCGGACGCGGACAAATTCGGCGATGTGGGTTCCGATACCCTGCGCTCCTGCGCCACATCGGAATTTTTCCACATCCCCACCATGATCGCCGCAGGCCTGGGCAATGCCGACGGCATCGACTATCTGCCCAAAGCGGAGAACCCCACCGGTGCCATTGCCCGGCTGACGGAAGCCTCCATGGGCAAGGACACCACCATCGGCCACTGGGAAATCGCCGGCATCGTGTCCCCGGAGCCTATGCCCACCTACCCCGATGGCTTCCCCGAGGAGGTTCTGGAACCCTTCTGCCAGGCCACAGGCCGTGGCTGGCTGCTGAACAAGCCCTATTCCGGCACCGATGCCATCCGGGACTACGGTGAGGAGCAGATGAAGACCGGCAAGTGGATCGTCTACACCTCCGCCGATTCCGTGTTCCAGGTGGCGGCCAACGAGGAAATCATCCCTCTGCAGGAGCTGTATGACGCCTGCCACATTGCCCGGCAGCAGCTCCAGGGCAAGCACGGTGTGGGCCGTGTCATCGCCCGTCCCTTCATCGGTGACCCGCAGCGGGGCTTCACCCGCACCGCCAACCGCCATGACTACTCCCTCCTGCCCCCCAACGAAACTATGATGGATGCCATTAAGGCCGCAGGCCTCAGTTCCATCGCCGTGGGCAAGATCCACGACATTTTCGCCGGACAGGGCGACACGGAATATGTCTATAACAAGAGCAACACCAATGGCATGGAGCATGCCTGGAACTATGCCGACAAGGACTTCACCGGTCTGTGCTTCGTGAATCTGGTGGACTTTGACATGGTCTACGGCCACCGTCGGGACATCGACGGCTACGCCAAGGCCCTGACGGAATTCGACACCTGGCTGGGTAAGTTCTTGGAAAAGCTGGGGGACGAGGATCTGGTGATGGTCACCGCCGACCACGGCTGCGACCCCGGCTACACCAAGACCACCGACCATACCAGAGAGTATGTGCCTCTGCTGATTCTGGGCAAGGCCGTAAAGCCTGTGAATCTGGGCACCCGGTCGACCTTTGCGGACATCGCCGCCACCGTCACGGAACTGCTGGGCGTGGAATACGACACCCCCGGCAAGAGCTTTGCCAAGGATATTTTGTGAGGGAAATTGCAGTTTATCTGAGTAATTAAAAAGAAAAATGTCATTGCGAGCCAGTGCTCACACTGGCGTGGCAATCCCCCGGACACTCCCATAAACCGTAGGGGATCGCCACACCAGCCTGCGGGCTGGTTCGCGATGACATACGTTCTGATGAGTGCAATAAACAATAATTCCCCACCGAAAGGAGAACTGTTATGACTCCCGAGAAACTGATCGAACTGGCCAAGGAGGCCATGACCCACGCCTACGTTCCCTATTCCGGCTACAAGGTAGGCGCTGCCCTTCTGTGTGCCGACGGCACCGTATATCAGGGCTGCAACATCGAAAATGCCGCCTACGGCCCCACCAACTGCGGCGAGCGCACCGCCTTCTTCAAAGCGGTCTACGACGGCCACCGGGATTTCGTGTCCATCGCCGTCTGTGGCGGCAAGGACGGTAATATCACCGGCGCGTTTCCTCCCTGCGGCGTCTGCCGCCAGGTGATGCGGGAATTCTGCGAAGATGACTTTTTGATCTACATCATCGGCGCGGACAACACCTACGAGACCCTCACCCTGGCCCAGCTGCTGCCCCACAGCTTCATCGCCAGCAAGCATATGTGCTGAAAATAAATGAAAAAGTTGCGCATTTCGGAAAAACCTTGTTTAATATAACAATAATTGTAAATATCGGTTGATTTTTCTTCCCAAATGTGCGACAATGTATCCGGTATTTCATACCAAGAAAATGAATTCTTTTATGGAGGAATGAAAAATGAAGAAGTTTCTGGCTCTCCTGCTGGCTGTTCTGATGGTCGCTTCCCTGTTCGCAGGCTGTGGCTCCAGCTCCAGCAATGACGCCCCCGCTGCCGACGCTCCTGCTGCTGACGCTCCCGCTGCTGACGCTCCCGCTGCTGCTGTCACCGCCGACGACATCGCCGACGAGATGACCTCCGCTGACGGCAAGTATCAGATCGCTTTCGTTACCGACGTTGGCCAGCTGAAGGACAAGTCCTTCAACCAGGGCACCTACGACGGCGTTAAGCTGTACGCTAACGCTTCCGGCAAGTCCTACAAGTACTATCAGCCCGCCGGTGGCGATGCTTCCACCGACGAGGACCGCTACGACGCAATGAAGCTGGCTGCTGAGAACGGCGCCGAAGTCATCGTCGCTGCAGGCTTCATGCAGGGCACCGCTCTGGCACAGGCTGCTGCTGAGTTCACCGATGTCAAGTTCGTCTTCATCGACGGTTGGGCACTGGGCATGAACAACGTTGCCGGTATCTGCTTCCAGGAAGAGCAGTGCGGCTACCTGGCCGGCTACGCTGCTGTTAAGGACGGCTACACCAAGCTGGGCTTCACCGGCGGTGGCGGCGGTGCAAACGCTGCATGTAACCGTTACGGCTACGGCTTCGTTCAGGGCGCTGACGCAGCTGCTGCTGAAATGGACGTTCAGGTCGAGATCAACTACTCCTGGCTGTACGGCTCCTCCTTCGGCCCCTCCAACGAGCTGCAGACCATGGCTGCCGGCTGGTACCAGAACGGCACTGAAGTTATCTTCTGCTGCGGCGGCACCATGTTCAACTCCGTCGCTGCTGCTGCTTCCGCTGAGGATGCAAAGGTCATCGGTGTTGACGTCGACCAGTCCTTCGAGTCCCCCACCGTTATCACCTCCGCTATGAAGGGCATCGGCGAGGCTGCTTACCAGGCTCTGACCGCTGCTGAGTCCGAGGAATCCTGGTCCGCATTCATCGGCGACGGCAACAACGCCATCGTCCTGGGTGCTGCTCAGAATGCTGTCGGCCTGCCCACCGCCACCTGGTCTCTGACCGGCTGGACCGTGGAAGAGTACGAAGCTATGCTGGCTGACATCGTTGCCGGTACCATCACCATCGACGGCTCCGATGTTCCCGCTCCCGCTTCCACCGCCAATGTCACCATGAACATTGTCGAGTAATTCCTAAGCACATACAAAAAGAGGAAGGCATTCGCCTTCCTCTTTTTTGTCGGGCGGGGAGGCCCCGCGGCCAACTCGAGCCTTTGGTTGATCAGTTGACCGGGACCATTGGGTGGTCGGCCCGATTCGTTACTGCGCAGCTAAATTGTAGTTTGCCGGGATGGCCCGGCAGCCAATTC
>JAZSHO010000075.1:0-2428 GCA_045533345.1 Faecousia sp.
GTATTCCTGGGGCGTGCGTACATCCAAAAGAACAGCACCTTCCATGTTCATAAATTCCTGTATACCACGGTTGATGTCAGGCTGTTTCAAAAAATCGAAGAATCCCATAACTGCACCTCCTTAAAGCATCGCAAGAATTGCATTTTTAGGTCTTGCCCCCATGGCCTGGTTGACAATTCGGCCGTTTTCCATTACCACCAGAGTGGGAATGCTCATAATACGGAACCGGGTTGCCAGCTCCGGGTTCTCATCCACATTGATTTTGCCGACCTTAATATCGGGGCGCTCCTTTGCGATCTCCTCTACCATGGGAACCACCATCCGGCAAGGGCCGCACCAGGGTGCCCAGAAGTCCAGCAGAACTTTCTTGTCGGAATTCATCACTTCACTCAGGAAATTATTGTTGTTGATATTGATAGCTGCCATAGGTTAGCCCTCCTTGTTTTTTATGGTCTTATTATAGTCGAGAGAAATCTGCTTTTCTGTGATGACATCACCTAATCGGAAAATATGTAAAAATCTGCCGGATGAAAAGTCCGGCAGATTTCGCTTATCCAGTTACGGTTTCTCCCGGCCAATCGTTGATGCCGCCAAATTCCACAATGTTGGTGTAACCCAGTGCTACCAGTTTTTCGGATGCCTGCTTGCTGCGGTTGCCGCTTCGGCAATACACCAGGATTAGCTGATCCTTATCCGGCAGTTCCGGTATTTCCTCCGTGCTGATGGTTTCGTTGGGTATATTGATGGCTCCGGGGATGTGCTTATCCGCAAATTCCTCCGGTGTGCGTACATCCAGAATAATATAGCTGGATTCTTCTTCCATCATGGTTATGGCCTCATCCATATTGATCTGACGGTAGCTGACTTCCTGCCCCGCCGGTAATGCACAGCCTGCCAAAAACAGAACGGAAAGCAATAGCGTTATGAACTTTTTCATGGTAGTTCCTCCTCGTTCCTTTTTGCTGTTAATATACACAGGCTTTCGCAGTACGTCCGTGATAACATCACATTCTTGATCGGTCTATTTCCACTTTTCTATCAGATTACGAATCTGAGAGGCAAGCTTGGCATTGTCCTTATTGGTGCGGCCTTTACAGGTCCTGACAAAGGCAAGGAGTGCTTCTGCCGCTGCAAGAAGGTCACCATAGACTGCCCGTGCCCTGGCAGAACCCTTCATAACTTCCTCGCGACGGATCGGTTTGGAATCCGCATAGACAGTCATTCTGCCAGTAGTCAGATCGTATTCCGTTCCGCTATAGGGTGCTTCCGCATAGTAACCCATCTGAGTCAGCAACTTCTGGAACACGATACAAGCAGCATCGTCGCCATGGTTGACAAACACCATCTGCGGCTTCTCCTTGAATTCAGACACCCAACGTAGCAGACCTGCCTGGTCCGCGTGACCGCTGGTGCCGTGGAGCGCGGCGATTTCCGCATTGACAGTAATATCCTCACCGAACAGCCGGACATACTGTGCGCCATCCTGAAGCTTTCTGCCGAGAGAACCTTCTGCCTGATAACCTACAAACAGAATGGTATTTTCCTCCCCCCAAAGATTGTGCTTCAGGTGGTGGCGAATACGGCCTGCTTCACACATACCGCTGGCAGAAAGGATCACCTTGGGTCGCTTATCAAAGTTGATCTGCTTGGATTCGTCACTGGTTACCGACAGGCAGATATCGTCAAACCAAATGGGGTTGATGCCTTGCTTGACTAATTCAGCCGTTTCTTCATCGAAGCAGCTTTGGTCACACTGCAGGAAAATGCCGGTAGCTTCTACAGCCAGAGGGCTATCCACATACACCGGGAATCCATCGTGCCCCTTAACCATGCCTTCCTGCTTGATCTGACGGATGGCATACAGCATCTCCTGGGTTCTTCCCACCGCAAAGGACGGGATCACCACATTGCCGCCCCGGTCAAGGGTGCGCTGAATAATCTCAGCCAACTCGCCAACGGTATTGCCGGGCTTTTCGTGGAGACGGTTTCCGTAGGTAGATTCCAAAACCAGATAATCCGTTTCTTCCACCGGCAGAGGGTCCTTGATCAGCGGCTGATTGATGTTGCCCACATCACCGCTGAACACGATTTTCTTTGTAACTCCGTCCTCGGTCAGCCACAACTCAATACAAGCAGAACCCAGCAGGTGTCCAATGTCAGAAAAGCGGACAACAACGCCCTCCTCCGCTTGGATCATCTGGCCATATTCACAGGGACGAAAACGGGAGATCGCGCCAATGGCATCTGCCATGGTGTAGACCGGTACAACTAATTCATCACCGGCACCCTGTGCTTTCCGGTTCTGCCACTGGGCTTCGGATTCCTGAATGTGGGCAGAATCCCGCAGCATAATGTTGCACAGATCGCAGGTAGTTGTGGTTGCATAAATACTGCCCCGGAAGCCGTCCTTATACAGCTTTGGCAGCAT
>JAZSHO010000021.1:0-51088 GCA_045533345.1 Faecousia sp.
GCCAAGGAGCATCCGGTACTGACCATCCATGGCAAACACATCTTCTCCATCCCAGGTGATTTGCCCGGATGTGGGTTTCATCAGTGTGGTCAGCATCCGCATGAGTGTTGTCTTGCCTGCGCCGTTGACACCCAGCAGACCATACACACCGCAGTCCATAGAGAAACTGAAATTGTTGACGGCTTTGAATCCATCAAAGTCTTTTGTCAGATTGGAAATTCTCAAATCCATAAAGGTTTCACCTCCAAAGTTTGCTGCCATTTCTCCTTACCCTGGCAGAGGGTGTGGCACATTCCCAAAGCAGATGCAGCCAGCGCAGCGGTCCACATGGGAACGGAAATCACAGAATAGACAGCGTTGTTCATAATCAGCATAGCCCATACTCCAGTCCAGAGGATGCACAGCAGCATAGCCAGTGCTTCAGACCGGATGCGTTTTGCATACAGCGTCCGGAAACAGATGCAGCATGTCACATTGAACGGGAGAACAAACTGGATCAGCATTTCCCATACTGTGATTTTGGCGAACACGGAAGCGACAGCAAAGAAGGCCGACAGCAGCAGAAGATCCACTCCTGCAAACAGAGCAAGCCGGGCAGCATAGATGGATCGGATGGTGTAATAGGTTGTGCATTCTACTTCCATGGCATCGAAATTACGGTTTTTCCAGAGTTCCGGGAGGATCAGAATCACAAACAACGGCCCTGCCAGCCCCAGCGCTCTGCGGATTAGATAATCCGTTTCTATGTGGCAGAGGAACAAGCACACAAAAGTGAGCAACAGTCCCTGCAGGAACCACCAGTGTTTTTTAATCAGTCTGCTCTGCAGGAAAAGAAATTCACCGGGAGAAACCATTTGCTCTGACTCTCCGGAAAGGAAAGCGGCTTTGGAAACAGCAATGGTTTCCATCACCTTTTCTTCGTTGACAGGCACATCATAGGTTAGCTTTCTTCTCATGTTGCATCCTCCTTTCCAATCCATTGCGCCAACAATTCTTTGGCTCTTCTAATCCGGTATTTCACCAACGGCAGACCGATATCAAGAATCATTGCAATCTCTTTTTGTTTCAGTTCCTGGAAGAAATATAGGATCGTCACTTCCCTCAGTTCCGGCGGCAGCTGCGCTAAGGCTCGGTGGACATCCAGACGCAGATTCAGAGATTCTATTTGATATACTGGTTGTTCTGGTAGTTCTTCCATAGATATCTCGTTTGGCTTTTTGTGATAATCCCGGCACAGGTTGCCAGCAATCACATACAGATAATTGGCTGCCTTGCCGTAGTGCTGATACTGGCTGAGTGTACGGAAAAACCGGGCGAAGGTTTCCTGCGTCAGATCCTCAGCATAGTCAGTATCCCGGATATGTAAATGGCAATACCGCAGGATCATGGGGTAATATTTCCGCACAAAAGCCTCAATAGCCTGATCATCGCCATTTCGCATCCGATGCAGAAGTAAAAAATCTGCGTCCATGTTTTTCCTCCTCTCTTAAGAATTTAAAGCGCTTTCACTTAGTATAACGATTTGGAAAGCGAAAAAGATAGTGCAGAATCGAAAAAGATACTGGCAAGCAATGTCTTTGTATACACAAACACACAAAACATACCCGCTCCTTATCAGCGACGCAGGTGTGTTTCTGCATGTTGGGAGTATCCCAATCCCACCGACAACACAGAATAATCCTGTGGCCACTCGATTCGGAGAATCGCTAAGTCTGTCACTGACCTCCCGACTACTGTGCCAATCACGCGTTGCTAATAAGGTGCCACCGTGATATAATGGTGTTGCCAGGAGATACTGTATATGGTTTTGGAATTCATGCGGAATCTTTTCAGTTTAGTTATGCCTATCTCAATGATTCTTTCCCTCTTTGTATTCTGGAATGAAGGGGACAAGAATGTTCCGGAAACGAAATCGGAGGAAACTACAAAAGTAGAATCAGCAATTAAGATTCTGGAATCAATCGTAGGTTTTATTTTTTGTATGTGGATTGCAATAACGGCGACTTTTAAATATAAAGGTTTAGCCTGGCTGCTTATTATCTTCTGCAGTTCTACCTACCTAAGGCAGGTAGTCTATGCATATAGGTCCGTTGGAATAGTCGGAAATCTTGTTCAATCAGATAAAGCAGATAAAATGTCGCTAATTGAGCGGTGGGCAATCGAAACCCTTGCATATGCATTGTGGTTACTTGATCTACATAAGCTTCCCAGTAAATTGATGGGATTCGTCGCAGGACTTCCCAATGCTGGTATTTCAGATTTTTTGTACATCGGTCTCTATGTATTCTTTTTGTTTTTATATGTGTTCTTGACGTGTTCGCTGCTCCCAGTAATCTTAACCTGTTTATCAAAACTGTTGGTGTGGTTCAACCACCAGTATAATAAATGCACAGGTGTGCACCGTGTGATTATTTATTTCATTGATCGTATTGAGAAACCAATTTCTGCGCAGTCACTGCTCATCAAAGTAACTCGTGTTTGTAAAAAACGCCATATCTTATTGCGAATTGCAGTTTGGTTTATATCACCGCTGCTGTTTGCATTCGATATACTGATGATCGCATGTAGAATGATGTTATCATTTGCACGGACATCAGTGGGATACATATTCTTGCTTCTGCGGATGCTGAAACATACCTGTGGAAAAATTGCCGTATGGGTTGGTCGAGTTTCGGATCATCGCATTGTGACTTTATCGTTTAGGCTGGGTTTGATTGCTTCTCTGGCTATCACGGTTATCACCAATCGGTATACACCTCTATTAAGAGTCTACGAGGCCAGTACAGGCACACTTGAGTTTATCGCTAGCACGATTCTTATCCCAGTGGTATTTGAATGGATTAGTTCAGCCAGAGCATCAAAGTAACGCTTTTCACCCCCCCCCGCTTTTGCATGGGTAAGGTATTTATATTACGGAGTCAAAAACTTAAGAAAAAGTCATTGCGGCGCAACCTATTTTTGAACAAAAAGCGTTACATATCGCCGCATATGTAGATTGTCAGAAATTAGCCGAATAATTCGGCTAATTTCTCTGTCTTCCGGGCAAATAAAAATTCGCCGAAATTTTCGGCGAATTAATCATTTTATCCTAAAAAGTTTGGATTTTTCTTTTTCCTAAAGACTGTTTCGGCTCACCTTGGCCCGCGGCTTGGCCCCGCTGGTTTTTAAGACCTTTCATTTTGCCTCAAAAAGTTAGAAAAACACCGGATTTCTTTCGAAATCTGGTGTTTTTTATGGCAACAGTATAACAAGTTGATACAATTCGTCATGATACAATTGTGCAACAGCTGAATACAATGCAACACCCATTGCTACAATGCATCATTCTTCAAAGTTTGTATCGTTCAATCACAGAAAGTATCATTTTACCCGCAAACTCGCCGTTTTTAATACAAACGGAGGTTCGAGTCCCTACCGAATGTGGAGCCTACATCATGTTGATACAATGTTACAGCTTAATACAATGCAACACCTTTTTATGCAGTGCAACAGGGCAGTCATTGCTGCCAGAAGGGCGCATACCCCTCTTCGATCAGTTCAATTTCGCCCTTAAACAGGGAATTTATGCAATCCAGATCAAACCAGCGGTAATCCCATGGCATCATTCTTTCCTGATAATAGATGGGTTCGTCCGTCTTCCCATTGCGGTCGATCTGCGCAACCAGTTCTAATAATTCCTCGCAGGACATATCATCGATGATTCCCCGCCCGGCGCCATCCAGAACATAGGGATATCGCCTTCCCCAGCCGCGCTTCATATCTGCAATCTCAATCAGTTCCAGCCAAAAGGTTTGCGTTGTTCCAAAATCATAATCCATCCGGATTCGATCACCCAGCTTTAAGTCCAACTGATGTAGCTTAAAATTTGCCATGTCGATCTGTTCGAACGGCGCATCCTCATTTGGAATCTCAAACTGATCATCGTCATAGTAGAATTCAAACAAATGATAGGCCATCGTATCGAAGGCTGCCAACACCATATATCCCAGCTGATTCAATCTGTAATTGGAGGACACTTCTACCTTGCGCCAGATCTTCTCCTCCAGGCCCTCGTAGGTGATATGAAATGTATATACTTTTGTGGCCATGGATCATCCCTCCGTCAACGCGCTCAGATCGATCTCATACTTCATTTCTTTGGGGGCCTGGAAAGGTTTCATAAACATGATCATATACCAGGGATAGTACCAAACGCCTTCAGTCAGTTCCACATTGCCCTTGCAAAATACTGTTGATTTGCTAAACTTCCAGCCTTCCACTTTGCGGATCTTATTCAGCGCCGAGTGGGTTTTATAGTCGTTACCGGACTTTACTTCCACCAGTTCGATGACCATTCCATTCTGAATCACAAAATCAATTTCGCCGGTACGCTTGCCGTCAAAGTAATTCAGATGGAAACCGTTGCACTTCAGTTGCTGGGCAATTAGATTTTCCAGAATGCTGCCCATATTGATCTGAAGCTCGCCGTTCAGGATTCCAAACTGGACATTCTCCATACAGGCGGCACACAGCAATCCGGTATCGCCCATAAAGAGTTTGAACAGATTATGCTTTTCGTTCAATCGCAGAGGCGGCTGGGGCTCTTCCACATTATAGCACGGAAGTGCCACACCGGCATCTGCCAGCCAGTTGAAGCTGTCCGCATACCGCTCCTGCCGCCCCTTGGGATTGATGGCTGTCAAAATAAAGCGTCGATTCTTCTCATTCAGCTGCGCAGGAATGCTGTCAAAAATCGCCCGGATTTTCATTTTATCATTGCCCTGGGCGTACTGGCTGATATCCAGCCGGTACAGTTCCAGAATCTCCGTCTGCCGTGCGATCACCTGCGCAATATCGTGGGTGTCTACATAGGTCTGTACCACATCCGGCATTCCGCCCACAACAATGTAGCTGTAGAACAGTTTGCACATGGTCTGGTGAATGGCATCCGTTACTGGGGTGCCATTTACATAGCAGTCCTTAAGATACTGGATCGTGGAGTTCTGCACACCGTTTGCCCAGAGATACTCTTCCAGGTCCATGGGGTACATCTGATAGAGTTCTTCAAATCCGACCGGATAGGATCGAACTTCTTTATACTTTACACCAAGCAAAGAACCGGATTCAATATAATCAAACCGACCATCCTCCACCAAAAACTTGATGGCAGTTCTGGCATCCGGACAAGCCTGGATTTCATCCAGCAGCACCAGCGTTTTCCCGGGGATCATCGGCTTCCGGGTATAGGCAGTCAGATTGGTGATGATGGTATTTGCGTCCAGCGTGCCTGCAAAAATCTTCCCCGCATCCGTATCCGTAATAAAGTTGATCTCAACAAAGCACTCGTATTGATCCTCACCAAACTGCCGGATCACCGTAGTCTTGCCGATCTGCCGGGCACCCATAATGCACAGGGCTTTCTTGTTTTGCTGATTTTTCCACTCCAGCAGCTTATCATAAGCCTTCCGATACAGCATACCGTCACCTCCGCATCTATTGTAGCACAGTTACTGTAACATTATTCTCACATTTTGTCAATATTGTTGCGACATTATTCTAACTAGCAGCTTGTAATCTGCGACATTTTTCTAACGCACGCCAGATAAATACAATGCAATACCTGTCAGTACAACGTAGCATTTCCTGATACTTTGTATCGTTCACATAACCAAATCGTCTTTTTACCAGCAAAACATACCGTTTTTTGAACAATTTAGGTCTGTTCTCAACAGAGTGTGGAGCCTACATCATGTTGATACAATGTTACAGCTTAATACATTGCAACACCTCTCAGTACAATATAGCATTTCCTAATACTTTGTATCGTTCACACAACCAAATCGTCTTTTTACTCGCAAAACATACCGTTTTTAGAACAATTTTAGGTCAGTTCTCAACGGAGTGTGGAGCCTACAACAAGTTGATACAATTTTACAGCGTAATACAATGCAACATCTACAGCTACAATGCAACATTCTTCAAAGTTTGTATCGTTCACCCACATAAAGTATCTTTTTACCCGCAAACTCGACGTTTTCGATACAAACGGGGGTTCGAGTCCCTACCGAGTGTGGCATGTACAATAAGTAGATACAATTTTACAGGAAACGGCGATGCAACAGCTGCTTCCGGGTGTATTGTTCCGCTAATCGCCTTCGTATTATTCCGATAAAGCCCGCATTGTGCCGCTGGGACAAAAAGGACATAACGGACAAAATGCCAATATTACCGCACCGTATGTATGTATTCTCTGAGATATTTAAACGGGAACGGCATAACAGTGAGCTGTCCATTCCGGACAAAGGTAACATTCATAAGTGGAAGCAAATCCTCAAACCTCAATACCGAGTTTTTATAGGGCTCAACCATTCGGATATTGGCGGCATGGGCCACGTTTGTCCGCATTCCTTCTCCAATAATGCCGACAAAGTAGTACTTGCGATCGCCCTGTCCAAACAGTTTTATATCGGTTATCGCAGAAAGCAGTTCCTGACGAGGTGCCTTTCCACGAAGATAGGTATTTCCCTCAGAAAGCTCGCCGTGTATTTTTTCCATCTCCGGAATTGTAAACCAGGACGTTTCTCTGATGACATTGATGTCTCCATTGGAATAGCGAATAATTCCCGATACCTCTTTTGAATCAGCAAAGATATTCACACAGTCCGTGTACTCATTGAGCGCGAACAGATCCATTTTTTGTTCTTCAAATTCAAACGATCCGTCCGGTTCGATTTTCATGAAGAAATAGCGTTCCACATCGTCAATTGTCGTTCGTGTACCAAAGGAAATCTTATCATTGATACCGATACCGCCCCAATCAAACAACGAAATCCGTCCAACCTCAATATCATGCTTTATCAGCATTTCATGTACAACTGTAGAAATCGCAGCATCCGCGCTCCCCATGAAATTTTCCAATGTGATATGCTGGACTGTGTAGCCATCATAATTTTTCGCATGGGGATCGTCACTGCCGTTATAGTATTCCGCATTATGAATAACGCATATATTTAGCTGATCTCTGACTACGCGTTTCCCCGTCACAGCGGAAATGCCGTATTTTTCCTTCAATATGGTACAAATATCCTCGCAGAATCTGGCAGAGTATTCATCACAGATATAATCAACCACCCGGATTTTATTATTCTCCAGCAGGCGCTGCACTACATTCTTGTTTTCCCTAACCAGAGATCTGGGGCTGCTGGCTGCAACATATTCATCAATAGTTTGGAACTGCAAACGGCACAGACCTTCATGTTTTTTATTAAAGAGATCCAGAACAGTCTTTACGATACCCATTTTGGATGTTTCAAATTTCTCACGATTCTGAATATCCAAAAAAGGTATCTCGGTTTTGTCGCCTTGGGTCTGGCGAGGAATAAAACACTTATCGGTGTCCGTACTCAGTCTGCGCCGAAGCGTATTGTTTGCCGCAAGCGTGTATTTGGGATACTGCTCAAACTTCCGCTTTTTGAATACAATCTTGCTTTTCAGCAGTTCCGATGTAAACGTGCGTACTGACATAGACAGACGCAGCTCATCGGTTATCAAAAGCTCCAGACATGGTATTTTTACAACCCTGCTATCGTTGCCTCTCCCACTTCTCTTCATCCACTTCGGATGAAAGCAATACAGGTGACCGGTCAGATTATTAAATTGCAAAAACTCCAAATCATATGAACCGATTGCATTGAGCAGAAGGGATAGTATTGCTCGCTGTCCTACCGTGGATGCCGAGCATTGTTCCATTGTAATGCGATCCCCGCCTTCGGTATCATGCAGCACCTTTTTGAGATGTGTCTTGTTTGAAGGAGCCTTTTGCATCAGAACATAGAAGCGCTTTCCGGAATCAAAGTATACGGATTGCACATTATTGCATAACAGCGGCACATCCAAAATATATGCACCCCGGTCGAAATAGCGATCAGTAGTTTCGACCCCAAAAACATCGTATTTATGATCCAATGCAGCAAAATCAATATCAACTTGTAATTGATTTGTTTTGATGGGCATACTCATGAATACACTTCCTTATCTTATCCCATGCTTCGTTAACGGGAACAGGGGAGTCCGTATTTTTTAACAATGCCGGAATAATTACAATGTTTACTCCGTCAACGGTCCGCTCACGAATGCTGTAATGTCCGTCAGAAAGGATATTGGCAATAATAACACAGCTTGCTCCGCAGTCCTTTGCCTTCTTTGCAATATGGATAAGCTCCTTATCCAATTCTTTATAACTACCTTCGTGCCAATTCTTGAAATCTATAAAAACTTCGGAATTAGGGACAACATAGTCAAATTTCTCAAAAAGCTCGTCATCTTCGATATCAACCAGTTCTATCTCCATATAGCGATAAAACAGAGCTTTTCCCACAACCTCTCCCAGTGCACCGCGGTAAATATTGTTGAACAGCGGAGGGGACATGATAAACTCGCCGGGAGCAAACTCGGTTGCCCAATCATGCTTTTCAAAATGTTTCTTCAGGAACCTAATTTTCATCAGTGCCTCAAGCCTGCTTGCCCCGGACGACACCTCGGCAGATCCTGGCGTTCTGGAAAAATACACCTGAACATTGTTAAAATCTTCTTCCTGGGTGTAATAAATCCGATTATCTCCCTGCGGCAGTTCTATATAGAAATTATAGGCAATGCCTTTATCGTCAAATTGGTCGGCAGATAGCGTCGGATGGGTCAAAACCATCTCGCGCAGCTGTTTCCAGCAAGCAATCCGATTTTCTGTCCAGGCCTCACGCAGCATACTGTTGATATATTTATTGGCGCGAATGGATTTCAGCTGTGCCTCATTCTGGAGTTCTGCTCTTTGCATATCCGAATAACCGCAGGATGCCGCATTCAGCGCATTCATCAATGCCACAAATTCACGATTGAACATACGCCCATCGCATATGCTGAAGTCTATACGTTCCGCAAGTTTACTGTCAGCAAACACAAAAATATCTCTCGGCTTCATGTTGGTTCTGCACATACGTCCCACCGCCTGGATAATAACGCGGGTCGCAAACAGAATGACACTCCGGCAATTGTATAGGCTTTCAGCGTATTCGTTGGAAATATTCTGCGTACTATAACAACGAAATGCTTTTTTGATATGCGCAGTTGCTTGTTTTACAGATATTTCTGCATTTTCCTGCAGCATCTCCGCATCAAACAAATAACGTACAAATGCGTCCTCTGCCAAGTTCGCTGATAGCTGTGTCAGCAGATTGGTCGGTCTGTCCAGATAAATCGCATCAAAGTCCTTTTTGTCCTTACCCGGGCGATCATTGACTGCAATCAGTTCTCTTTTTCTTGCCTTAGGAATAGGATACTGGAGATTCTGTCCGGCGCCAATTGTTTGATATACTGATATGACAAATAACCGCTCTCCGCTACCAAGTCGCTTGGTGATCTCATCTTTTTTAACATCGTATTCTTCGCCATCCAGCTGAACCACATTATTTTTTACATCAAAGGACACACGATAGAACTTAGTAATGACACTAAAAATCTCCTGAAGTACATCCAGGTTCAAAGTTTTGTCATTTTTCCTTGGGTGTTTAGTTAATACGCAAAGGAAAGACTGAATACGGCATGCTAACAAGAAGGACTTGAAAGCAACAGCAATTCTATAATACCGCTCTTTGTTATATGCATTTCTATCCTCAGAACAGGCTTGATCAACGCAGTCATACAGATACTGCGCTAATTCATCATTATCCGCTACTGCTTTCCAAGCGGAAACTGAGTAATCGTCGCATCCAATCAGCTCTGTATGGATTTCAACCTGTTCATAACCTTTCATCGACTGATCAAAAGCGTTCTTAAGCCGTACTCTCTCTGCATCTGTTATGACAACATATTTATCCTGCAATTTCTCCGCAAGATAGTTAATATCATAGTTACCAATTGCAGACGGAATAGTCGCCGTAGCAGAAATGCCCAGAACTTTTGCTTTCTCACAAAAACGGAGGAGCAGCTTTTCCGGTGTGATTTGGAAGGAATACATCATGATCTTGGAATGCATGTCATGAGCGTAATCATCCTCAAATGCATAGTAACGGAAGCCTTTTTGATAAAAGGAGAGATCAAAATCTGTATTCTGGATTTCTCCTTTATACTTATGCGCCGACACCAAAATCTGGGATGTCAGATAATTGATATAGGCATTGTTCAGTTTGAACTCGGATAACACAGTTCGGACTGCTTCCTCAAAGGTAAATTCGTCCTGGTCGGAAATCCGCCGTTCAGCCTTGCTCTGCTGATAATTAACTGCAAGAATCCGGACTGCCCCCATGAAGTAGGAAATGAAGCCACGGAGTTTACCAAGCATTACCTGAATATTTCCGTCATCAGTCTCAGGCCGGTCGTCTGTGAATCTGATCGCATTAACCCGGTCCCTCCGGTTTGCAACAGTTGTAATATAGGACTTGTTGCCATTCAGAACAGAATGATACTGATGATCTTGGAACAGAAAATTATTTGCATTCTCGTCTGTGACATTTTCCGTCCGGTGGCTATATTGCAGCGAAAAAGCATCATGTATCTCGTCTGCAATTTGGATGGTTTTGTCCAGAATCCCCTGCAGGGATTGATCCTTGTAGGGGCCTTCCTGCCGTTTTCTCGAAGGTGTTGTCAATGCCGCAGGGAATGTGTGCGTATGTAATACAGAATAGACAGCATTAAACAGTTCTACATAATCTACTCTGTCCCGCAAACCGTTCTGAATGATATTCTTCAGGACGGTTTCTTTTGTGGCATCGAATTCATCGATAAAGATGACCGCATCTTCAATCAAATCTGAGTTATACAGCATCGTTGAAGGTTCCACGATCGTAGAATTTAGAGAAAGGAACTTATCCATACTCATAAAAATAATCTGACGATCGCGCATGAATACAGAGGGATATAGTTCTGCCACCCACTGCCAATCTTTCTCCGTTTTAATTGCATACAGTCGGCGGTCAACTGTGGTATATTTCTTAGCTAACATTGCCTGCAGCATTCTTCTGAATCTCGGTTCTGCTTCTTTGCGCAACGAATCTTCCGCAGCCAGCAAAGCACTGCGGAGATTGGATCTTTTCTCTTCCCTGAGACTTTTTACAAGGTTGATATACTGTTCTACTGCCTTGTATTCGTCGGTTTTCTTAATTTCAGAAGGGATATGCCGCACGGTTTCAGGTTTAAATCCAGCGATGACACTTTCGTAGTTTGAATCTACGCGTAGGTATTTTTCCTGAAACAGAGTTAGCTGCCCAGCCTGTTCAAAGTGAGCCTTCAAATCCTCTTCCGGAAGGTTCTTTTTCAGTGTTGTGATAAAGAAAAACTTGCGTTTTACAGAGGAATCCTGTACGGCATCAAAAATATATTTAATAACCGAATATGTCTTACCTGATCCTGTTGGCATATCCAAAAGCATCAGACCATTTGTATAATCATTTTCGCAGTAGCGCTTTATGATGTTATACATTCGTTATTCCTCCATGGGCATAAGTTTTTACACATATAATAGCAAAATATACGTCCGATATTTTGGACTATTTCTCTGTGTAGTAAATTTTGCTGCTATCTATAGATTTTGAAAATACAACATACTGATAGTCATATTTGGAACAATAATTCTTTATGTAATTATAGTGTGAAAGTCCTCGAAAATCAACAACCGCACAGCGCTACTGGTGCTTAACTACCAGGCCCAAAGGACACAACGGACAAAATTCATCACCTCGGCAGAAACAACTTGACATTCTTCAGTTTCAGAGTCAATACATACAGTACATTTCATAAAAAGGAGATGCATTGTATGACTGAAAAGCAAGCTGAAGCGGAGATCCGGTACCGTCTGGCGAAGTTCCTGCTATTCCGGTTGCAGGAAGAAAACCTCCTCACCCCGGAAGAATCGGAGAAGGCGCGGCAGGCCCTGTGTAAAAAGTATAAACCTTTCACATACGCACTGGAGGTGGACGAGCCATGGACGAACGGAAAGTAAAGCGGATCTATCATCCACCTACAGTCCCGGCTGCGGATCTGTTCAAAGGTGGCAAGCAACGCCGTGTGGCGGCCTATGCCCGGGTGTCCACCGCATCCGACGAACAGCTGAACAGCGTGGAGGCCCAGAAAGACTATTTCGCCAAGCTGATCCACCAGCGGCCGGACTGGATTTTCGTGGGTGTGTATGCGGACGAGGGTATCACCGGCACCTCCATCAACCGCCGGGAAGCATTCAACCGCATGGTTACTGATGCTCTGGCCGGGAACATTGACCTGATTGTGACCAAGTCCATTTCCCGGTTCGCCCGAAATACTGTGGATACCCTGAACACCATCCGCCAGCTGAAATCCGCCAATGTGGAGGTGTTCTTCGAAAAGGAAAATATCTACACCATGGACAGCAAAGGCGAGTTTCTGATTACGCTGCTGTCCAGCATCGCCGAGGAAGAATCCCGGTCGATCTCCGAAAATGTAAAGTGGGGTCAACGGAAACGATTTGCTGACGGCAAATACTCCGTACCCTACAAGCATTTCCTGGGTTACCGGAAAGGTGCCGACGGCGGCATGGAGATCGTCCCGGAGGAGGCCAAGGTCGTGCGATGGATCTACCATATGTTCCTGGAGGGCATTGTGCCCACAGCCATCGCTACCATTCTGACCACCGCCAGCATCCCATCTCCCGCCCGGGGCGATCAATGGTGGCCGAAGACGGTCATGAGCATCCTGACAAACGAGAAGTATTACGGCGCTGCCAGATTACAGAAGACCTATACCGTTGATTTCCTGACCAAGACCATGAAGGTCAACGAGGGTGAAGTCCCCCAGTACTATGTGGAGTGCAGCCACCCGGCTATCATCGAGCCTTCCGAGTGGGAAGCGGTTCAGGTAGAGGTTGCCCGGCGGAAGAAGCTGGGTCGGCGGCATGACTGCTTCACCCCCTTTTCCGGGAAGGTCATCTGCGGTGACTGTGGCGGTGTATACGGTTCCAAGATCTGGCACTCCAACAGCAAATACCGTCAGGTGATCTGGCAGTGCAACCGGAAATTCAAAAACGAAACCAAATGCACTACACCGCATGTAAATGAGGAGATTCTGAAAGATCGGTTTCTCGAGGCGCTCGGTGAATACATGGCCGATCCGGAAGAACGGATCGAAGGGCTGCGATATGTCAAAAAGGCTATGACAGATACGGACTTCATCGATGCCGATATTGAAACAAAGGAAGCTGAGCTGGAATTGCTCTCCGGCATGATTCGCAACTGCGTGATGATGAACGCATCGGCCTCCCTGACTGAACAGGAGTACCAAGCGCAGTACACAGAACTGTCCCGGCGATACGAATCCGCAAAAGCCGAGTATGAGGCACTGTTGGAAGAGCGGAAGAAGATGGACGAAACCTCCATCGTTTTCAGCGGTATCCTGTTCCGTCTGACCGAACTGCCCGAAATCCCAGCCGCCTTCGACGAAACCCTCTGGAACACCCTAGTGGATCATGTGACCGTATTCAACGACGAGCGGATCGTATTCACCTGCACCGACGGTACCGAAATCGTAACAATGTTATGAAGAGAATAAAAAAGCAGGACCCGGTCAGCTGAAAACAAGCTGATTCGGGTCCATTTTGTTATGCTTTTGATGCCGTTTTGCGAACCATTTCGCAGAAGGATGGTGCTGCCGACGATCAAAACTGTGGCGGCAGCATGGATTTTGTCCTTATTGTCCCCATTGCCCGGCCGCCGGGGTATCCCCCCTAACGAATTCTGCGGAAATTTACACAGCTGGTCACTGCGGTTCGGAAGGGAAAAGTGCCTAGGAATTAGTCCGGACATTTGGGTTAGATTGATATGAACTAGAGGAATATATTTCAATGTGGCATTAGGAAATTGCGGCTATTTCAATTTGAATTGCAGACAAAAAGCTTTCCAAGAATTTCTGTTGAATAACAAACCGCTGTTCATCGGGATCTGTAAACCCCAAAGTATCCTCATCCCAAAATTCTCGATACTTTTGTGCCACTGTGGGATTGAGAGCAAGATGATCCTGGGAGTGTCTATACACTTTCGCTCTATGCAAGGCTGCATGAAGCGAAGGGTATGCAGTTTTTATTTCTAACCAGAAATAGTTACCTTTTCCCATTGCTTTTCCGTAGTTCTCAATCGACTCAACAAAACATCTATTACATACATTAAAGAACGCCTCAAATGCATATTCTGAGTCAACGGGTCTAATTACAGCAAATTTTTCTGCTTCTGGGAATGAGTTTTCTCCAAAAAGCTTGTCTTTACCTGCACTACGGATTGCGGTTTCTAGTTGCCGAATGTCACGAATTATAGATTTAACTCTTTGCGTAACCCATTCTGCTCTTTTTGCTTCTTCTACAACCTTATATAACGATTTGCGTTTTTCCTTCTTTGCGAGTTCCATAGCCACATAACGTCCTGCAACGGGCATCTTTACAAATGGAACACCCTGTGCATTTTTGGAAACTAGACCATAATTATATAAGTGCTTGGTATATTCTGCTACAGCTGATAGTTCAACAAAATCTGTAGTTTGGCCAGAAGCAAGTAGTTCTAACATTTCATATTCTTCAGAATAGAATTGTTGAATTTCAGATACAACATGCTTAAAATAGTACGCCAATTCAATATCGATACCTTCTTGAATTTTGGTAACATCTATTGGTGCTATGGTTATAGGCCGATTCTGATTATCGTATTGCCGATTGATATAGCTACATGCCAAACGCAAAAGCATAGGATGACCATTATACTGGTCATAAAGCATTTTGATTGCATCATATTCAAATTTTATGCCCATGCGTCTACCCAATGTTCGGATCATGTTTCTGGCGTCATCCTCATCTAATCCTTGCAAATACTCAGATTGCACAATGCTGAACAACGGATTTTGAATTCCATTGACAGTGTCGGTTTCGGTTACACTAGGATTAACACCAGAAAGAATAAATACTAGATTTCTATGCAAACTTTGCACAGACCAAATGGTTTGCCAGAAATCAATAAATTCAGTATGCCAATGATCGTCCATAGGGGATCTAAACGAAATATACTCAATTTCATCAAACATAATGACGATTTTTTTATTTCGGTCAGAAGCGGTTTTTATTACATAGCGGAAACTTTTTATAATATTTCGTTCATCATATTCTTCGCGAATAGAAATATTTAGTCTTTTTGCAATATTACTACATATTTCTCCCAGTAATTCGTTCCAATGTAATTTCCTATACGATGGTGATTTGCAGTCATAGTAAAAAACAAAACCTAAATGCTGCTCCCGAATAATGCGATCGACCTTAAATAACAAAGATGTTTTGCCGGTTTTTCGAACACCAAATACACCGCGATTTTCACAACGTTTAATTGCATCAATATACCGGGCAACTATTTGCTGTCGGCCAAAGAAAGAAGATTCGTCGCGCAAGGGGAGTGTATAACCAAATAGATCAACATCATAAAAGTTTTTTCTCAACTGATTCCGGATATACCAGCTATCATTAGCATTACTAAGCAGTTCAGCATATACGAATGGCACAATTGAGCGCGACTGGTTTTCGCCAAAACTGGTTATACCAGCATACCCCATAATCGAGGCATCCTTTGAAATAACAAAGCAATTAAGAGTATCGACACGATTTCGGAAAGGAAACACATCAAACAGCATATTGACAGCTTGTATTGTTCTGGGCTGTAGAGTGCTGTAATCTGAATAAACCATTAAGATTTCCTTATCAATACCGAAAGCATCACTAAGGAATTGTTCTGGTTTTAACAAAAAAGCATATACCACTGTATTATTGATGCTTTTTTTCTCCGCATATGTAATATCAAACCCACTCAAAAACGGCTTGAGCATGTTTTCCTGGTCCGGATATTTGGATAAATAGATATTTTGAACATCGGTGACGATTATGCCCATAGATAGACCTCCCATATTTGAAAAACTTCGCAAGAAGAATCTAATCTAAATATAGCAAAGCAATGGATTTAAAGCAATATCTTGGAGAAAAAAGAAATAAAAATGTGCTGTAATAATGTATCATGACAATTCTTGACCAAGTTTAATCCCGGTTATCACACCTACTATAAACCCAGCCTTCTCATGTTCCCGGCAGAGGGTACAGACGGCATCCACGACCCGATCCATTTCACGGAGGGGCATACCGTGCATCCGCTGGTACAGGTCCTCAAAGGCAGCTTTGACGGCATCGGTGTCGGTGTTATTGCACTCGTGGTAATAAGTAAAGAGCATCTCCAGGATGGAGTCGGCATCGCTGCCGTAGTTGGGTGGGTTTTCCGCCACATACTTCTTCAGTACCGCAACATACTCATTCATTCCCAATACCGCCCCTCATCACTTCCAGCATCATTCTACCGCCCAGGCGGAAGCTGTTCTGGAACAGCAGGCACTCAGCCATAACCTGATACTCCCTGACGCAGTCCGCATACCTGGTAAACAGCTCCTTCTGCTCATCGGTCATGGTGGCAAGCAGCTTATCCTCGTTCCGGCTGATCAACTGGAGCAGTTCCTTGTACTCCTTGCTGGACGAAGTATCATATTCTGCCGGTTCTATGTTACCGTACCAGAATTCTTCCAAAATGTTCATCACATCACCTCCCAAAGTGTGGCTGTGATGTTACCTCTGCTGCCAAGGAATTACAAGCCGCTAATGTGCCCGAAAAATATGGCTCATATTTGGTGGTTATCTTGCCCAACCATTTCCAAAATGGAAACAGTTCATGGGTCTATATTATCTGAACGATAGCCTATGATTGAACGATAGAATTGTCCTTTCCGTCACCTTCGCCATTGCCACTTGCTGAATTATCCCCGAACACAGAACCGTACAAAAAACAAAAGTTGGAATTACCCCTGTTCCCAGGCATAATTCCAACTTTTCTCGCGATATAAAAAGAAGAACCTGATTTGACTTTGTATCAAATCAGGTTCTGTTTCTGGTTGCGGAGGCAGGACTCGAACCTACGACCTCCGGGTTATGAGCCCGACGAGCTTCCAACTGCTCTACTCCGCGATATTTAGGCGCACTCCTTGAGTGCTTAGATAGTATAGCATACCGTCCGGCCTTTGTCAAGTCCCTTTTTCTGCCGCTTGCTGTTGGCTTCTGTCGTACGTCCCCGTGTTGACAATTGTACGTCCAGAGAATATAATCTTACCATCCAAATATAACAAGGAGGGATCATATGCCTGTTTTGTTTCATCTTCCCCCGGAGCTGGGTCTGGGCGAGATTTGTCTGCGGCTTCTTTGCGCCATGGTGGTGGGCATGGTCATCGGTACGGAGCGGGAATACACCAATCGTCCCGCGGGTATGCGTACCCACATCCTGGTGGCTCTGGGCGCGGCTGCTGTCATGATCACCGGTCAGATGATCTTCCTCCAGTATTCTGCCCTCGGGGCCACGCCCGACCCCAGCCGCCTTGCGGCCCAGGTCATTACCGGCGTGGGCTTTCTTGGAGCCGGTACCATCTTGCGGGAGGGCACCAATGTCAAGGGACTGACCACTGCCGCCAGCCTCTGGGCTGTAGCCTGTCTGGGCATCGCCGCAGGAGGCGGCTACTACGCCATCGCCCTGGCGGGCATGGTGTTCATTTTCATTACGCTGACCTTTTTTGAAGCCATCCAGGACAAGCTGGTGGGTCCCGGTGTCAGCCTGAACAATTACTGTCTGGAAACCAAGGACATTTCCGCGGGCCTGGCAGCCATCAACACCCATGCGCTGAAGCAGCGGGCCGGAATCCGGGATATGCTGACACAGCAGCAGCCCGACGGCAGCTACCGCATCACCTTCCAGGCAGAGATCGGCGGCCTCCGGGGCAAGAAGCGCCGGGCCAAATTCCTGGAAAATCTGGCTTCCGACCCGGCAGTGATTTCGCTGCACATTGCCAGTGACAGCACGGCTTCCGTTCTGTAATTCCAGTTTTCCCCGAAAGAGAGAGAATATTCATGACCAAATCCCAAATCCGCACTGCTTTCCTGGATACGGTTCCCGTTATGACGGGCTATGTGTTTCTGGGCTTCGGCTTCGGTATTCTGATGTACCAAAGCGGCTACGGCCTGATCTGGAGCTTCGCCATGAGTCTGTTCATTTATGCAGGCTCCATGCAGTACATGGCCGTCAGTCTGCTCACAGGCGGAGCCGGGCTGCTCACTGCCGCGCTGACCACCCTGGTGGTCAATGCCCGGCACCTGTTTTACGGCATCTCCATGGTGGATGCCTACAAGGGAGCCGGAAAGAAAAAGCCCTATCTGATTTTCGCGCTGACGGACGAAACCTATTCCCTGGTTTCCGGAAAGCAGAACCCCGACCTGGGCTACTGCTTCCTGGTGTCCCTCTTTGACCAGATCTACTGGGTGGCAGGCAGTGTCTTGGGCAGTGTGGCCGGAAGTCTGCTGCCGCTGAATTTTGAGGGCATCGAATTCGTGCTGACGGCTCTGTTCGTGACCATTTTTGTGGAGCAGTGGCTCAGCACCAAGGACCATGGCCCCGCTCTCGTGGGTCTTGGGGCCACGGCGGTTTGTCTGCTTGTGTTCGGCAAGGATGTTTTCTTGATTCCCTCCATGGCGGTTATCGCTGCCATCTTGATTCTGATGCGGAAGAGGAGGGACAGCAATGGATAAGCTTCACAGTGCATTGATCGTAGCGGTGGTGGCGCTGGTAACCATCGGATTGCGGTTTCTGCCCTTTCTGATCTTCGGTGAGAACCGAAGAACGCCGCCCATCATCGCTTACCTGGGCAAGGTTCTGCCCTTCGCCATTATGGGTATGCTGGTGGTGTACTGTCTGAAGGACATGACCCTTACCGCCGCGCCCTTCGGGATCCCGGAGCTGATCGGCTGTGCCGCCGTGGCTGGACTCCACTTCTGGAAGCGGAACACCCTGCTCAGCATCGGCGGCGGAACAGTGCTGTATATGCTGCTGGTGCAGCTGGTATTTTAATATGGAATGTCCCTGCTTCGGCAGGGACATTTTTCATTCCTCCAGGGCTTTTTTCAGTTTCTGCAGCGCCCGTTTTTCGATCCGGGACACGTAGCTTCGGCTGATGCCCGTGATCTGGGCCACCTCCCGCTGGCGCCTGGGGGCGCCGCCATTGAGTCCGTAACGCAGCTGCAATACCTGCCGTTCCTGGTCCGTCAAGCAGCTTTCCACCGCCTTTTTCAAGGCGCAGACTGACTCCTTGTTGGTCACCTGCTCGAAAAGATCACAGTCCTCCGCCACCACATCCATCAGCGACAGGGCCGCCCCGTCCGCCCCGGTTTCGATGTAATCGGACAGGGAAACATCCTGGGCGCTTTTGCGCATGCTGCGAAAATGCATCAGTATTTCATTTGCTACCCTCTCCCCAAGGACTTTTAGAGTCCGTGGCAGAGTTTTCACCCTCAAATTCCTCATAATCGACATCTGCGAAGGCTTCCAGGGGTTCTTCTTCGCCACTTTCGTCGTCAGAGTGATCTAACCTGTCATCCATATTGGGGAATTCAATATCACTTTCATCCGCACCAAACAGAACCACATGGGCATTCACACCGTCCCAGATCACCTTGCGGACAACGGTTCTGATCGCTGCTCTTTTTTCCTCGATGGACATATCATCAATGCTGGCACGGAACATAGACAGCATCTGCCGCAGCAGATCGAACTCCGCATCGGTAAGGGAATTGACATTGACCAAGCCTTCCAGCTCGTGGATACGGTTCTCCACATCCCGGTTTATATCGGACAGTTCTTCAATGCGCTTCAGCACACGGGGCTTGGCGATGGAGTCACCAACCATACCCAGAGAATCGATCAAACCATTGATGGTTTTTTCGTTCCTCTCATGTTCGACCCGAAGTTCCTCCAGCTGCCGTTCATACTGTTCCCGCTTGCCGGTGTAGAACTCACGTCTCTTAGCAAGCTGAGAAATGAAGCTGCTGTCATGGTCTGTCAGAGATTTGATTTGCTCAATGATTGCTGCATCCAAGATATTACCATTGGCATTGCGGCGGTTGCAGCGTTCCCGCTTGCTGCGTTCTTTCATCTTGCACACATAGGTGTAAATGATCTCACCGGAAGCAGTTTTGCGCTGAGACAGTTTGGGGTACATTCTTTCGCCACAGGAGCAATACACCAAACCGGTCAACAGGGCTTCATTATTCCGGGGCTTGCGGTATGCCTTGGACTTGTTTCTGTCCAGAGATTCCTGCACCTTGATCCACTGCTTAGAGGGAATGAAACCGGGATGCTTACCAATGGCAATAATCCACTCGCTGACCGGAAGTAGTTGTGTTGTTCTTCCCTTTTCCTGGTTCGTCCGGTTGTAGGCCATGATACCGCAGCTGCCGTCAAATGCTTCCTTGGGGAAGAAAATCTCCGCTTCCTTTTCCACAAAGTAGTTGTATGCATCTTCGTCTGCAACCATATAGACAGGATTCTGTAAAATTGCTTTGATGGCAAAACGAGTGAAGTCCTTTCCCTGCTTGGTTTTGATTCTCTGCCGCAGCAACTCTGCTTCCACAGCGGTCAAAGAATCCGTTTCTATATAGAGGTCAAAAATCATTTTAGGAATCTCGATTTCCTCGGGAATCGGGATCAGCTTGTAAGATTTTCTTTCTTTTCCATCAATGGTGATCTTACTGACGGAACCGGATTTGAAGCCGGTGGGTGTATTGCCACCCAGCCAACGACCGGTCTTTGCCAGTTCGTGCATATTATCCCGGATGCGCTCGGCAATGGTTTCCCTCTCCAGCTGGGAGAACACAGAGATAATAAACATCATGGCTCTGCCCATAGGGGTGCTGGTGTCGAACTGCTCCTTAATGGATACGAAAGACACATCCAGCTTAGTCAGTTCATCGATCAGCCCCGTAAAATCGCTGATATTACGGCTGATTCTGTCCAGGCGATAGACTACAATTGCCTTAAACTTGTGTTTGCGCACTTCCTCCATCATCCGTTTGAAGTCTGGTCGCAGCAGATTGCCGCCGGAAAAGCCCTCATCTTCAAAGACCACACAGCGATCCACATATTCCTCGCCAAACATATTGCGGACATACTCTTTGCAGAGTTCCACCTGATTGCCGATACTTTCACCCTTGCCGGTGAACTTGGATTTCCGGGAGTATATGGCAATCTGTTCTTCATTTCTTCGCATATCTTTTATCCTCCCTCTTGATATGTGATGTTATTTATGCTATTATATCACAGCGTAACTAATATGTAAACAGGAGGATGAAGACTATGGCAAGTTTATTCGAAGAAATGGGCGGCACCTGCACCCTCGGTGCAGACGGAATGTACTACCCCAACCTGGAATTCCCGGAAGAAGAAACGCCCCGGTACGGCAAGTACGGCAGAATGCGCCATACTTACCTCCGGGAGTATAATAAAGCATATTACACCACACTGCTGTTTGATGGCAAACTGGTGGCCCATCTGAACGAGATCGACAATGCCGCCAACACCCAAATAGAACGGATCACCCAGCAGATGGCAAAATCCCAAGGGGTTACCGAAATACGGAAGGCCCAGGATCCGCTTGCCTGGGTCGGTGCCATGAATACTATTCGCAGCGCAGCAGAAGAAATCGTATTATCTGAATGCATCTACCGCTAATAAAAAAGGACCTCCGGTTTCCCTTGTGGGGGAGAGCAGAGGGGCTAATACTCTTCTATTTCAATTATTGGATGAAACTACCAGGCAAAGCTGGGCAAACACGCAAAGAAACTATTGCAGTTTGGACAAACTGGGTTTATAATGACTCTGTTCAAGAATCACATCTTTTCCTTTTAGAAGGAGGTAATTCATTATGACTGGTAATATTCGTCCTGAAACCATGGCGCGCATCACGACTCCTGAGTTGGCCAAAGCATTTATCGAAGAGCAGATTGCCGAAGTCCGTGCACAGGTCTGTGACAAGAAGGTACTGCTGGCTCTTTCCGGCGGCGTTGACTCTTCTGTTGTTGCCGCTCTCCTAATCAAGGCCATTGGAAAACAGCTTGTGTGTGTTCATGTCAACCACGGCCTGATGCGTAAAGGTGAGAGTGAGGATGTCATCAAGGTCTTCGGCGAAGAGCTGGATGCCAACCTTATTTATGTGGATGCCACCGACCGTTTCCTGGATCTGCTGGCCGGTGTTTCCGATCCTGAGCGCAAGCGTAAGATCATCGGTGCCGAATTCATCAAGGTCTTCGATGAAGAAGCTGCCAAGCTGGATGGCATTTCCTTCCTGGCACAGGGCACGATCTATCCTGACATTCTGGAATCCATTAAGGCAAAGGAATCCGGCAAGCCCGTCAAGTCCCACCACAATGTGGGCGGCCTGCCCGACGACATGGCCATGGAGCTGGTAGAGCCTGTGAAGCTTCTGTTCAAGGACGAAGTGCGTGTTGTGGGCGAAGCTCTGGGGCTGCCCCACGGCATGGTCTACCGTCAGCCCTTCCCCGGCCCCGGTCTGGGTGTCCGCTGCCTGGGTGCCATTACCCGTGACCGTCTGCACGCCCTGCGGGAAGCCGATGCTATTCTTCGCGAGGAATTCGATAAGAACGGTCTTGCAGGAAAAGTCTGGCAGTATTTCATCGCAGTTCCTGACATCAAGAGTGTCGGCGTGAAGAACGAGAGCCGTTACGAAGGCTGGCCCGCCATTATCCGCGCTGTCAACACCAAGGACGCTATGACCGCCACCATCGAGGAGATCCCCTACGAGATCCTGCACAAGATCACCCAGCGGATCACCAGCGAAGTCGAGGGCATCAACCGCGTCCTGATGGACCTCACACCGAAGCCTGTGGGCACAATAGAGTGGGAATGAATCTCGTGTTGTTGCGGCAAAATCCGTTTTCGCTGAAAACGATTCGCTAAATTTTTCTGGATAGACCTTGAAGGGTTCGCCCTTTGAGGTCTATTTTTTTGCGCATAGAGGCCGAAAACCTTGTAAAATCAAGCAAATCTGTCAATAAAATTTTGGTTTTATCATCATGGGATTTTTCCTGTTCAGCCAAGGAACTGAGCGAAAAATGGTTTGCCCCATGACACGTGTTCCGGGAAATACCTTTGACAAAACGCAAGCAGGCACTCAGTAAGAACAAAGCAATCAGGTAAAGAACGGGTACATGGATTGTCCATGTACCCGTTTCGTTTTATTGTTAGTAATGTTCCGCTCAACATGCTTGAACTTACTTTCTATCAGCATTTTGCCTCTTTGCTAAATGCAAGCAAACCTGCTCGTTTTTTTGATGCCAATATAAAACAGGCACATGCAAAAAACCATTAGCAGCAAAGATTGTGGATGAATTTAGCCATTCTGCTTCCGGAAGGTAATCGTGCCATTCTCGGCATCCATCGCATCAATAATTGCCAGCGATTCCACATGATACCCTAAATTTCGGATCACACGGCCGCCGATCTGGAAGCCCTTCTCGATAACGATACCACAGCCTTCAACGATGGCACCTGCATTTTCGGCAATGGATATCAGGCCCTGCAATGCACAGCCATTTGCCAGGAAATCATCGATAATCAGAACGTGTTCCCCTTCATGCAGGAACTTCTTCGATACAATGACCTGATTCTTATTTTTATGGGTAAAGGATTCAACTTCAGCAACAAACATATCGCCGTCAATATTGATAGACTTGGACTTTTTGGCAAATACCAGCGGAACACCAAACTCCTTTGCAACAAAAGCTGCAATACCAATGCCGGATGCCTCAATGGTCATGACCTTGGTAATTGTCTTATGACCGAAGCGGCGTTTGAATTCCCGGCCAATCTCTTCCATCAGCGTGATATCCATCTGATGGTTCAGAAAGCTGTCCACTTTCAGAACATTGCCGGGTTTGACGATACCATCTTTTACAATTCTTTCTTCCAAAAAATTCATTGCGGTTACCTCCCAGTAGAATACCCGTATTATAGCATGTTCTTCGCATAATGTCAGTATATTTGTAAAATAAATGTGAATTTTTTCTATTTTTGGCAATTTACTTATTTACGTTATAATGCTACAATGGTTTCTGTAATAAATAAAAAAGAAAGAGGTTTCTTTATGAAGAAGACATATCAACTGTCTGAAAAGGCCTTCCAGCTGGACGGCAAAATGCCTCTGTCCCAGGCAATCCCCCTGGGTCTGCAGCATGTGCTTGCCATGTTCGTTGGTAACCTGACCCCCCTGCTGATCATCACCGGTACTTGCGGCATTGCCAGCGGTGAATTCGCTGACCTGCAGCTGCATCTGCTTCAGAACGCAATGCTGATCGCCGGTGTTGTCACTCTGGTTCAGCTGTTCTCCATCGGCCCCATCGGCGGTAATGTTCCCGTTGTTATGGGTACTTCCTCCGGTTTTATCGGTGTATTTAACTCCGTTGCCGCAACCATGGGCGGCGGTGTCATTGCTTATGGTGCCATCATGGGTGCATCCATCATTGGCGGCATTTTTGAAGGTGTGCTCGGTTTCTTCCTGAAGCCTCTTCGCAAGTTCTTCCCCGCTGTAGTTACCGGTACTGTGGTTATGTCCATCGGTCTGAGCCTGATCTCTGTTGGCATCAACTCCTTCGGCGGCGGCAATGCAGCTAAGGACTTCGGTTCCATGGAAAACCTTCTGCTGGCCATTTTCGTGCTGGCCATGATTCTGTACTTCAAGCACGGTACCACCGGCTTTACCAGCTCTTCTTCCATTCTGCTTGGTATCATCTGCGGTTATATTGCCGCCTTTGTTATGGGCTTTGTGCTGCCCACCACCGGTGTCACCGCCGACGGTGTGGAGTACACCAAGGCATGGGTCCTGAACTGGGACAAGGTTGCAAACGCTGCCTGGTTTGAGATTCCTAAGATCATGCCCGTGAAGCCTGTCTTTGATATTCGCGCCATCCTTCCCGTTATGATCATGTTCATCGTTACCGCTGTGGAAACTGTGGGCGACATCTCCGGTGTTATGGAAGGCGGTCTGGGCCGTGAGGCTACCGACAAGGAGCTGTCCGGCGGTGTTATCTGCGACGGTCTGGGTTCTTCCTTTGCCGCTCTGTTTGGCGTGTTGCCCAACACCTCCTTCAGCCAGAACGTTGGTCTGGTTGCCATGACCAAGGTTGTTAACCGTTTCGCCATTGCCACCGGTGCCATCTTCCTGATCCTGTGCGGCCTGTGCCCCAAGCTGGGTGCTCTGGTCTCCATCATGCCCCAGTCCGTTCTGGGTGGCGCTGCCGTTATGATGTTCTCCTCCATTGTCATCAGCGGTATCCAGCTGATCACCAAGGAGCCTCTGACCGGTCGAAACCTGTCCATCGTTGCCGTTGCGCTGGGCGTCGGCTATGGTATGGGTGCCAACACTGGCATTCTGAACTTTGCTCCTGAGGCTGTTAAGCTGATCTTCGGTGGTTCCGGCATCGTTCCCGCAGCCATGGTTGCCATCCTGCTGAACATCCTGCTGCCCAAGGAAAAGGCAGAAGAAAAAGTGTAATAATCATTCTTCCATAGAAAAGATCCCGAATGCATTTTGACACGCATTCGGGATCTTTTTGATACTAATATCTTCCAAAGGTACAATTGGGCCAGTGGCATACGCTGCACATCTGGCACAGGCCGCCATCTGCCAGACCAAGCAGGTTTTCCTTGCTGATTCTGTCCCCCGCAAATATCTGGGGCAGTAGGACATCGAAAATGGTTGTTGGCAGCTTGATGGCTGCACCAGGGACACCCAAAATGGGGATATCCTCTAAGTAAGCAACCAGCGTCATATTGCCGGGTTGAGCGCAAACACCATGGGTAATGATATCTGCACCCAGCTTCTGAATGGCAGTAGGCGTCAGATCATCCGGGTCAACACTCATACCACCAGTGAAAATCAGAAAATCCGCACCGTTATGGAGATGCTTCTTTGCCGCATTCGCGATTCCTTCCAGATTATCCTCACAGACTGTGATTCCTACGATCTCGCTGGGATACTGTTTCACCTTAGCTTGGATAACAGGCCCAAACCGATCCTGGATACGCCCATGGTAGACCTCGCTTCCGGTGATGATCACTCCGATCTTTTTGTACTGATAGGGCCGCAGATCCAGAAGCTTTTCTTTTGCACACAGCCGCTCGGCTTCGATGATCTGTTCCTCTTTGGTCACCAGAGGAACGATCCGCATGGATGCCAGCCTGGCACCCGCTTCTACGGGATAATGGTCCGGCAGTGTGCAGATGGTAATATCACCGATGGAATTGATTTCGTTCAGAAGCGTCCGGTTTACCCGGAACATTCCTCTTTGCTCAGAAATGAGCAGCACCTTACCTTCGGCAGGCTCCGTATAATGGGCACCTTCAACGGGGGCCATAGCAGCCATTCTTCTGGCACAGTCATCCTCGTGTAATTCACCTTCATTTTCTTCCCAGACAAAAATGTGCTGCTTGCCGATACGGAGCATATGCTCGACGTCACTTTCCTGAATGATGTGGCCCCGCTTAAAGGCAACGCCCTTAAAATGCTCGTTCATTTCCGTGATGTCATGGCACAGCTGTCTGCCAACGGCATCCTGAACTTTAATCTTTTTCATTTTCTTTCCTTTACCAATCGCATAATTGATTTGAGACACAAGTTATACCGGGATGAACAATACCTTTATCCTTCCGCCGCAAATCATATCCAAACCGTTCGGGGCAGTGTTATTCAAGGCGTATTCTTTCAGGTCGAAGCAGGGATTCTCTCTTGCATGGCAGATAGCCAGATATTCCGGTTCTCCGCCGCCGATTGACCCAAGCACCTTGTCTTCGCTCACAAACATCATGCTTCCCACTCCTCTGGGGGCGGAACCGTGCTTTTCTGTGATGATACAAAGCATGCCCGGCTGCGTAACTTCCAGAAGTGCCTTATCCGCAGAGGCGGCATGGGTTTTATTTTTCTCCTGGATGATCTGAGCGAGGATACTCAGAGCAATTTCCGCAGGGGTCACAGCTCCGATAGGCAAACCGATGGGCGCGAAAATGCTGCCGATCTGCTCCTGGGAGAAGCCCGCATTACGAAGATTTTCAACGGTGGAAGCCACCTTTTTTCGGCTGCCGATCATGCCTAAATAACGGTACTGCGTAGGTAAAATGGTGCTGACACATTGCAGATCCGCCTTGTGATCCGGCGTGACAACCACATAGCAGGCATCCGGCTGCAGATAGTTTCCAAGATTCTTATAGGAATCACAGATGATCTTCTCGGCGGTGGGGAACCGTTCTCGATTCACCAGATCTTCCCGGTCATCAATAACAGTGACTGCAAAATCAAGATGCTCTGCCAAAGCAGATACTTCCTTCGCCACATGTCCGCCACCGCAGATGAATAGCTTAGGCTGGGAACAGAACCATTTCTCCCGGATCATCGAAACATCCTGGCCGTTTTGCAACAGGGATGCGATGGTGCGCTGATACAGGGAACCATCATGGCGAGGGACCAGTGTAATTTTTGCGTTGGGAAAAGCTGCTCGCATGGGTTTCAGATACCCATCCGTCACGAGTTTTTGAACATGCTCTGCGGTAACTATCGTCTCGTCTTCAATTCCGAGACATGCCTTTACCCGCTCCAGACGGTGACATACATTTTTTGCCTGTTGTCCGATGGCGTTCAGACCGCAGACAACAATGATCTCGTCTGCATTTTCGGGAATCACCGGCTCAGAATCATTTGGATACTTCAGCGGCAGACGCTTTGACCCGTCAGCTTCCACCAGCACAACATCAGCAAAGGAACAGACTTCTTCATAGGTCTTCTGGGAAAGCGCCTTGATTTTTTCTCCTTCCGGAATACCCGCCATGGCATAGCCTGTTTCCCGTAATACGCTGATGATTGTATCGGCATCATCGGTCAGCAAGGTATCCTCCTCAACGAACATATGAGTGGTGGTAATTACCAGGACGTTTTTCCCTTCACTGCGATACCGGGCAGCCAGTTTTTTGATCAGTGTGGTCTTTCCACCGGAACCAACAACAGCAATAATCATAACCCCAGGTCCCCCTTCCTTTGCAGGATTGCTTCCAGAACGCCACCGGCAATACACCGGGCTTTGTCCGAAATGGTAAAGCAGTTGTTATACTCCTCTGCTCTGGGGTCAATATCTGCCATTTTGAAACCTACATTCACTGGGTATCCATCACGGATGAGACCTCTTAAAATACCGTCTAAGGTGGCTTTCACAGGAATGGTGCCGTTTCCCGTTTCCACCAGGGCAATAATATCCCCTTTGGAAACCGTGTCCGTAATGTGTTTTACATTGCGCAGGATTCCCTTTGCAGGACAGTGGATCACCCGCTCTTTACCGAATCCACCAACGATACCGGGGATACCGGTATTGGCTGCGGCACTGCCAGTCCAAAGGACTCTGCCTAAGTTGTGGCCGCGCTTGGTTTCCACAACGGCATCCACATCGACCCCGGCGGTAAATCCCGGGCCAAGGGCAACGGTAATGGGTGCCATTTCCCGGTTTGTACCCAGATTTTTCTTGGCAAGGATGGCATCCACCACAGCCAGAGGCTTCAGCTTGGGAATAGCCTCTCCCATAGGGTCAACCAGTACAGTCAGCTTGCCCTCCATGAGAAACGCCTCTGCCTGCTCCACAGAAGCAGCCAGATGGCAGGTCATATCCTCCACGGTCTGGGTTCCCTGGTAAACGGCTTCACAAAAAGCCACATTGCGGCGAATGGCAGAAGGCTTCGCCACTTCCAGGATCAGCACCGGAAAACCGCTCTTTTTCAGTTTGTAAACGCTGCCGGTGGCCAGATCTCCGCCGCCCCGGACAACAATTAAGTTTTTCATAGCTTACTCCAAAATGATATCGGAATCTTCTTTTTCCGTTACATAGCCGATGATGGCCGCATTGGGAATGGTCTGCTTCAGCTGGGCCAGGCAGGCCTCCGCTTCTATCTCAGGGATGGCAAACAGCAGTCCCCCGCTGGTCTGGGGATCATAGAGAATATCCTCCATAGCAAGAGAAAAATCCCCCTGGATCGACACACCGGCCTGGGCGTATTCCCGGTTCCGGTACGCACCGGCAGGAATCAGTCCCATGGAAGCCAGTTCCAGCGCTTCCGCATGATAAGGCACTTTGTCCACCTGAATGTGAATGGTGCAACTGCTGCCCTGTGCCATTTCGTAGGTGTGTCCCAGGAGGGCGAAACCGGTCACATCTGTGCAGCTATGTACATCATACTGTACCATAATATCCCGGGCAGCTTTATTCAGAGTCGCCATCTGGGTATAGATGCGGTCCATCACATCTTTTTCCACCATATCGGCTTTGGCACCGGTGGTAATAATACCGATACCCAAAGGCTTGGTCAGAATCAGCACATCGCCAGGCTTTGCACCCGAATTGGTCAGCACCTTCTGAGGATGTACAAAGCCGGATACTGCCAAACCATAGATAGGCTCCGCCCCCTTGATGGTGTGGCCGCCGGTAATGATAGCCCCGGCTTCATAGGCAGCGTCATAGCCGCCCCGGAGGATCTCCCGGATGGTTTCATCCGCCATGCTTTCTGCTGCACACAGAATATTCAGCGCCAGCTTGGGCTCACCGCCCATGGCGTAGACATCGCTGAGGGCGTTGGTGGCGGCAATTTTTCCGTAAAGGTAAGGTTCATCCACGATGGGAGGAAAGAAGTCGGTAGTCTGGATCAGCGCCGTATTGTCGTCCAGAACATAGACACTGGCATCGTCACTCTTGTCGTAACCCACGATTAGGCGGGGATCGGAATGCGCCTTGAACCCCTCCAGCATTTTTGCCAGAGTACCGGCGCCCATTTTGGCACCGCAGCCAGCACAATTTGCCAGCTTCGTCAGCTTTACTTCCGTTTCCATGGCATCAAGGCTTGATGATCCGGGCGGCATTTTCCATCCGCTCCACGATGTCATACATATTGGTGGCACCGCCGCCGGCCAGTTTTTCCTTCAGGCTGTAGAAGTCCAGACAGGTGCCGCAGGTGAGAATGGTAACGCCTTCGGATTCCAGCAGCTTCAGATCTTCCAGAGTATCGGCTCCCTCGCAGGTCAGGTAGGCACCGGTATTGTAGCATAGGATGGTATCCGGCAGCTGATCCTGCTTGGTCAGCGCAAAGACAAAGGCCTTCATAAGAGAAGTGCCCAGCTTGGGATCGCCGGTTCCCATCACATTGGCAGACAGTACCACCAGCATCCCCTTTCTGCGGGAATCCATAACGCAGGCAACTTCCTCTTCCCGGACAGGCTCTGCCGCACCTCCTGCAATCTGCATGATTACGGCATATTCCTTATCCGCTTTCTTTTCCGCGGAAACACCGAAGCCCTTGTGCTCGGCAAAGCGGGTCAGATTCTGGACGGCGATCTCATTGTCCACCAGGACGGTCAGCACATCCCCTGCTTTCAGCTCTTCGGCTGCTTTTTTTGCGTTGACCACGGGCAGAGGGCAAGCCAACCCAGCACAATCAATGATTCTTTCCATAGTTTATTCCTCCATAGCCAGTTCCCGCAATGCGGAAACCGCGATATTGATTTCTTCTTTTGTATTGTAATGGGAGAAGCTGAACCGGACCGCGCCCTGCTCCATAGTTCCCAAAGCTTTATGCATCAGCGGAGCGCAATGGGCCCCGGAGCGGGTGGCGATGCCGTAGTGTTCCGAAAGGGCATCGCTGACCTCACCGGAATCATAATCCCGGATGTTCAGAGAAACAATGGCGCAACGGTTTCGGCTGCTGAAATCACCATAGGCAGTGATCCCAGGGATCTCCCGCACCTGCGTATAAAAAGCCCACATCAATTCCTGTTCTTTTGCACGGATGGCAGGAAGTCCCGTTTTCTGAAGATAGCGTACCGCTGCCCCCAGCCCCGCAATACCATGTCCGTTTAAGGTTCCGGCTTCCAAAGCGGTGGGCATCTGAGGCGGGTGGGAACGCAGATAGGTCTGCACACCGCTGCCGCCGGAAAGGAGAGGCGTGATCTCCACGCCCTCCCGGACGTAAATGCCGCCGGTCCCCTGGGGTCCCAGAAGCCCCTTATGCCCGGTGAAGCAGAGGATATCAATGTGCTGTTTCTGTACATCAATATCGAAGACACCGGCAGTCTGGGATGCATCCACAACGTAGATCAGACCATGTCTGCTTGCCATTTCACCGATTCTACTGATATCCAGCAGATTTCCCGTCAGATTGGAACCATGGGTGGTTACGATGGCCTTTGTATTGGGTCGGATTTCTTTCTCAATATCTTCATAGCGGATATTGCCCATAGGGTCTGCAGGCAGAATCGTAAGTTGAACACCCAAGTCCTCCATTTCATACAGAGGGCGCAGAACGGAATTGTGTTCCAATGCTGTGGTAATCACATGGTCACCCGGCTTCAGTACCCCTTTAATGGCTGTGTTCAGCGCCTGAGTGGAATTGGCCGTGAAGGCGATCCGCTCCGGGCTTTCTGCACTGAAAAGCTGTGCAAGTGCAGCACGGGTATCGTAAATGATTCTGGATGCACTCAGCGCACCGCTATGGACTCCACGACCGGAATTGCCCAGGGAGCACATGGCCTCTGCTACCGCCTGGAACACACAATCCGGTTTTCGCAAGGTGGTCGCTGCGTTATCAAAATAAATCATGGCAGCACCTCATACCAGGCAGTGGTAGATACCCTGAGGCGTGATCTTGTGCTGAACCATCAGATTAAGCAGAGCATCTTCACTCTCGTTTTTGGCGCACCAGGCAAGGCCGCAGTCAGCGGAAATGCTGCCCGGAACAGGGATGAGCCGTCCGTCGGCACCGGATTCCTTGCAGATTTTCTCCATCGCCATGGCGGCGGTTGTGGTATGGAAGGTAATCACCAGTTTTTCTGTCTTTCTAATCATGATAAAACTCTTTCAGTCTTTCCAGTGTATCTGGTGTATCCGCATCTGCCAGTTCAAAGGGATTGGCAATGGATACACGGCAGACCTCATGGGGATGTTTTTTAATGACAACTCCGCCGCCTTTTCCCTCCGGAAGATCCAGCAGTTCAGAAAATGCCCAGGACGGGAACAGTACCGGACTGCCTTCCGTATCTTCATACGCAGGGCGCACAATCCTGTCAGGATTCTCTTTCCAGTTTTCCAGAAGCATCACCACGGTTTCCCGTCGAAGAAGTGGTTGATCCCCAGGAAGGAACATACAGGCATCCAAATCGGCCAAGGCTTCCAGTCCCAAACGCACAGTGTCGCTCCTATGGGGTAGATCGTGCAGGACTACATCTATGTTTTGATCTCGGCAAAGTGCAGCAACACTTTCATGCCGGGTTATCACAATCCGGTGGGAGAACAAACCATCAGTGACATCCAGTGCCCGCTGTATCAGTGGGGCACCGTGAAAATCCGCCATCAGCTTGTTGCTGCCAAAACGTTTACTTAAGCCGGAGGCCATGATGACACAGCCGATTTTGGGAAAGAACCGTCTGTATAGTGCCTGATTCGACAGTACGCAGGCATCCCGGTAAGCTTCATATTGGGAAAGCCACCGCTTTCCCTCGGGGGTCAATCTACTGCCGCCTCCATCCTTTCCTCCCGCGTTACGGGTGGTCAGCGGAAATCCCAGATTGCTTTCCGCCTGCTTGAGCAGCTTGCTGGCTTTGGAATAAGCCATTTCCATTTCCATGGCAGCTGCGCGGAGAGAGCCGGTCTTTTCCACGCAACGCAGCAGACGGCAGGGACCCTCGCCAAAAAATTTGATGCCATTGTCATCTGTAAATGTGATTTTGGTAATAGGCCTCATGGTGACCTCCAAAGCGTTATATTTTCGAAAGTATAACGCTATTGTACCAAATCCGCTTCCCAAAATCAACTAAGACTGCTATACTATATGTGAGAAATTATGCAAACCCACCAAAAGGAGCAGTTGCTATGATAACCATACAGAAATATATTCGTGCCAAATCGCTGGAAGAAGCATGGGCACTGAATCAGAACAAGCGCAACAGGATTCTTGGCGGTATGCTTTGGCTACGTTTGGGAAAAGGCAGCGTGAATACTGCCATTGACCTGTGTGACTTAGGCTTGAACAGCATTGAAGAAACCGAGGAACAGTTTTCCATCGGTGCCATGGCAAACCTACGGGATATCGAACTGCACGAAGGTCTGAACACCTACTCAAACGGTGCTGTTGCCAATGCGGTAAAAGACATTGTGGGTGTTCAGTTCCGGAATATGGCCACCGTGGGCGGCAGCATCTGGGGCCGGTTCGGTTTCTCTGATGTTCTGACGGTCTTCCTGGCTCTGGACTCCTATGTGGAACTGTACAAGGGCGGCATCATCCCCCTGGAACAGTTTACCAAAATGAAGAAGGACAATGACATCCTGGTGCGGCTCATTGTCAAAAAGACTCCCTGTAAGGTAGTCTACACTTCCATGCGGAATCAGCGGACCGACTTCCCTGTGATTGCCTGCGCGGTCGCTTACATGAACGGTGAATACCGTGCATCCATTGGTGCCCGGCCTGCCCGTGCGATGCTGTTCCGCAGTGAAAAAGCCGAAGGCTTTGCTTCCTTTGCTGCCGCGAACGCTCCCACTGAGGGCAATATCCGCGGCAGCGCCGCTTACCGCACCCATCTGATCAAGGTACTGGTGGAGCGTTCTATGAACGAACTGGGAGGTATGTGATATGGAGATCAAGCTGAAACTTAACGGCAAGAATATCGTGGCCTCTGTGGAAGCCGATACCGTCCTGCTGGATTTTCTGCGGGATAAGGGCTGCCTGTCAGTCAAGCGGGGTTGCGACACCTCCAACTGCGGCCTTTGCACCGTGCTGATGGATGGCAAGCCCATCCTGTCCTGCTCCACACTGGCTGTCCGTGCTGATGGCCACGAGATCCACACTCTGGAAGGTCTGCAGGAAGAAGCCTCGGATTTTGTTGGCTTCATTGCTGACCAGGGTGCTGACCAGTGCGGCTTCTGCAACCCTGGTTTTGTAATGAACACCATCGCTCTGCTCCGTGAGAATCCCGACCCCACCGATGACGAGATTCGTGCGTACCTGGCAGGCAACCTGTGCCGCTGCTCCGGCTATGACGGACAGCTCCGGGGCATCCGTAACTACCTGAATTCCCGCAAGGCATAAGGAGGCGGCTATGGAACACAAGGAATATAAATCCATCAATAAATCCGTCCGGAAGAAGGACTCCATGCAGCTTCTGCTGGGTAAGCCTGTCTATACGGACGATGTGACCCCCAAGGATGCTCTGGTGGTCAAAATTCTCCGTTCCCCCCATGCCAACGCCATGGTGGAATCCATCAATACCGCAGCTGCCAAGAAGGTGCCCGGTGTTGTAGACATTTACACTTGGGAAGATGTACCCCAGACCCGTTTTGCCATTGCCGGTCAGACCTTCCCGGAGCCTTCTCCCTATGACCGTCTGATCATTGACCGCCATGTGCGTTTCGCCGGTGACGTTGTGGCTATCATTGCCGCAGAGACCGAAAAGGCCGCACTGAAGGCCATGAAGCTGATCAAGGTCAAGTACGAAATTCTGGAAGCGGTTCTGGATTTCCGTACTGCTCTGGATAACCCCACTCTGGTACATCCGGAAGATGATTGGGAACCTCCCTGTCAGGTGGGCGGCGACCCCAAGCGGAATCTGGTTGCCAGTGACGATGAGATCCATGGTGATGTAGAACGGATCATGTCCGAATGCGATATCGTGATGGAACGCACCTATCACACCAAAGCCTACAATCAGGCCATGATGGAGCCCTTTACCTGCTATGCCAGCTTTGACCGCTATGGCCGTCTGCATATCATTTCCTCTACTCAGATTGTCTTCCATACGAGACGTATCCTGTCCCGGGCACTGGGAATTCCTAAGAGCAAGATCCGTGTGGAGAAGCCTCGGATCGGCGGTGGCTTCGGCGCCAAGCAGACGGCTGTCTGCGACGTGTATCCTGCCTTCGTTGCCATGAAGACGGGACGGCCCGCAATGATCACCTATACCCGGGAGGAATCCCAGATTGCCGGTTCTCCCCGGCATGAAATGGAGATCACCCTGCGGATGGGAGCCATGAACAACGGTAAGATCCGAGTTATGGATCTGTACACCCTGTCCAACACCGGTGCATACGGTGAGCATGGCCCCACAACTGTTGGTCTTACCGGTCACAAGGCCCTGCCTCTGTACACCGGTTCTCTGGAAGCTCACCGCTTCCACTATGATGTGGTCTACACCAACCATCAGGCAGCAGGTGCTTACCGTGGCTATGGTGCTACCCAGGGTATTTTCGCCGTAGAATCCATGGTCAGTGAACTGGCGGAAAATCTGGGAATGGATGCTACCGCCATCCGGGATATGAACATGATCAAGGAAGGTATGGTCATGCCCGCCTACTATAATGAGATCGCAAATGCCTGCGCACTGGACCGCTGCATGGAGCACTGCCGCCAGATGTTCAACTGGGATGAGCGTTCCAAGGTTCGTGACATGGGCAACGGCAAGGTTAGAACCGCTGGTGTTGCCATGGGTATGCAAGGCAGCTGTATCTCCAATGTGGATGTTGGCTCTGCCACGCTGAAGCTGAGTGAAGACGGCACCTACAATCTGATCATCGGCGCCGCCGATATGGGTACCGGCTGTGATACGATTCTGGCGCAGATGGTTGCGGAACTGATGGACTGTGATGTGGACGATGTTGCGGTCTTCGGCGCGGATACCGACGTATCTCCCTATGACTCCGGCTCCTATGCTTCCTCCACCACCTATATCACCGGCATGGCCGTGGTAAAGGCCTGCAACGAGCTGAAGAAGCAAATCTGCACCATTGCCGCAGATATGATGGACTGCGATGAGGAGGCTGTTGAGTTTGCAAGCACCTGCGTCCGCCGTACCGGTACGGAGCAGACTGTCAGCCTTACCGACATTGCATACAAAGCCCAGGTAAACAACACCGTTCCTGCGGAAACCACGCAAACCCACACTTCTCCTGTTTCTCCCCCGCCCTACATGGTGGGCATGGTGGAGATCGAGCTGGACAAGCTGACCGGCAAGGTGGACATCATCGATTACATGGCAGTTGTGGACTGTGGCATCCCCATAAACCCCAATCTGGCACGGATACAGACCGAAGGCGGTATCGTTCAGGGCATCGGCCATACGCTGATGGAAAATGTGACCTATGACCGCAATGGCCGCCCCGCAGAATCCTCCTTCCTGCAGTACAAGGTACCCACCCGTCTGGACATGGGACGATTGAAGGTGGAGTTCGAGCACAGCTATGAACCCACCGGTCCCTTCGGTGCCAAGTCCATCGGTGAAATTGTCATCAATACTCCCGGCCCTGCCATTGCCCACGCCATCTACCGCGCTACAGGCGTATGGCACAGAGAGTTGCCTATTACCCCCGAAAAAGTCGCAATGTCTAACGAAGAATAAATCCCAAAGAAACTGGCCATGCGTGCTATTCTAACTTGAGTAGCACCCATGGCCGGTTTTCTTTTTAGATGGGAAAAACAAGACCGTGCATTTCTGCACGGTCCCGATCTTTATTCGTTTGTTACGCTCTTGCCCGATTTCAGCATCTTGATAAAGAAGCGGAAGAACATAATGGTTGTTACAGCTGCAGCAACAATATCTGCCACAGGCTCTGCCAGGAAAACAGCAAAAGCCTTGTCCGCAAAGAAGTTCGGCAGGATGAAGATCAACGGGATCAGCAAGATGACTTTACGAAGGAGCGCCATAACCAGGCTGATTTTTGCCTGTCCCAGCGCCATAAACGCCTGCTGACAACTGATCTGGAAACCAACAGAAAAGCCGCAGGCCAGGAAAATCCGAATTGCCCATGCGGTGTAGTCCACCAATGCGGCATCGCTGGTAAAGATTCCCGCAAAGAAATTGGGGAAGATCATCATAGCCGCCCAGAACACAGTGGTATAGGCTACGCAGACGCCAAACTGACAGAAGAATGCTTCCTTTACCCGGTCAAACTTTTTCGCACCGTAGTTATAGCTGATCAGGGGCTGACCACCCTGGCAGACACCGCAAAGAGGCATGGTAATCAGCTGGTTGATGGAGGTCAGAACGGTCATGGCACCAACGGCCACATCGCCGCCGAACTTAGCAAGAGAAGTGGTGAAGCTGATGGACAGGATACTCTCGGTAGAAACCATAATAAAGCTGGAAATGCCCAGACCCAGGCAGGGCAGGATGACAGAGGGAATCAGCTTCATATTCTTCAGCCGCAGCTTCAGGATCGTCTGCTTACCGGTCAGGAACTTCATGATCCAGACAGCGCTGACTGCCTGGCTGATCACGGTCGCGATAGCAGCACCCTTAACGCCCAAACCAAAGCCGAACATCAGAATCGGATCCAGCACAATATTGATGACAGCGCCGATCACAGTGGTCAGCATACTGATCTTCGCAAAGCCCTGGGTCGTGATGAACGTATTCATGCCCATGACAGTCAGAACGAAAACACTTCCCAGAATGTAAATCCGTGCGTATTCTACCGCATAGGGCGCTGTTGCATCGGAAGCACCGAACCAACGCAGCAGCGTGGGGCAGGTAAAATAAAACACACCGGTCAAGATCACAGCCAGGATCATCAGAACAGCAAAGCAGTTGCCCAGGATCTGCTCAGCTTTTTCTTTATTTCCCTGGCCCATGGCAATGGCTGCACGGGGGGCGCCGCCGGCACCGGCCAGCATTGCAAAGGCCGTGATCAGCATCAGGATGGGCGTAAACAAGCCCACACCGGTCAGTGCCAAACCGCCGATTTCCGGCAGATGGCCGATGTAAATACGGTCAACAATGTTATAAAGCAGATTGACCACCTGGCCAACCAACGCGGGAACCGCCATCTGCACCATCAGTTTTTTGACGGAGCCGGTTCCCATATCCTGTTTACCTGCCATGCGTATTGTCTCCTTTTTGTTTGGATTCTATATTGATTATACCTCGCAGTTTCGCGAATTGCATCTGTTATTTTTAGAACTATTTTGTAATTGAACAGGAAGCAGATCCGTCATCCGTCAGTATTTTTTCAAGATTATGAATATTATTGCAGACCTTCTCTGTAACTCTTCCCCATAAGGCAAACTCATCCTCAGCAACTCCCTCATACAAGGCAGAGAAAAATTGTGTCTGATACTTCCGGGCTTCCCCGGCGATACCATATCCCTGTTCTGTTAAAACCAAGTGAGCCGTCCGTCGATCTGCCTTGTCAAACTTCCGTGCCAAGAATCCCCTGCTTTCCAAGTTGGCAACAGACATTGAAACATGGGATTTTGCAATGCCGCGATACGTTACAATATCGGTTGCTCTGTCATATTGGGGATTATTCTGCAGAAACAACAATACGTCCAATTCGTTCCGGGTTATCTCCCATTTACTGCAAATAGGCGCCAGAATCATATTGTAACTTTTTTTCGCCATGCCCAGGGTATTGAAATAATTCATGCTGATTGTATCTTTCATAACACGCGCTCCATTTAGTTCGTTTTTGAACAATCTTATGATAACAGCAGATGCCGCCTTTGTCAAGAATTTTTTGTTCGTTTTTGAACTAATTTTAGAATGGTGCCATGCGGTTCAGCTCACCCACCTCCAGCGAAATGTGGTTTTCATATCGGCTGCGGGTGGTGAATAGAATTCTGCAACGGTACTTCAGCATCACATCCAGAAATTGATCCCGGGATGCGGTGACATTGAAGTTGTCCACAATCAGTAGCGTATCCTCCCGCAGACTGCGGAGGAACCGGTTATGCCGCTTAAACCGGGTCTCGTCAGTTTCATCGGGCAGATCGTCCGCAAAGTCCAGATGGATCACAGTCTGCTGCAGATCGCCGGGATAATTTACATAGATGACATTGGTGTATTCCTGGCAAACGCCCAAGGAGGTGACCGTTATCCGAAGCATGGCACCGATCAATCTGATCGTGTATTACCCCAAGACCGAAGAAGGCCAGATGGAACTGGCAAAGCGGGTGTCCGATGTCCACGCATCAGTAGTAACCCAGCGAATCAAATCGCTGAACTGCCCCACAAGCCAGAAGCTGGAGCTTTTGGATGCGGTCATCGAAACCGTGAAAGAAAGAAGCAGGGAACAGACTTGACGGAAAGTCTATTCCCTGCTTTTTCTATGCCCTGCCCTTGAAGTGCCGTTCCCAGCATTTTATGCTGATAACCTTTCTGCCGCTCTCCCATTCCTGCAAGCAACGGACCGGGATGCCCATTTTTCTTGCAAATGGTTTCTTTCCCATACCAAAGGATTTCCGATATGCCCGAATGCGCACAGTACAAAACTATGTATAGAGGTGCATACCTCACAATGGAATTCTGCGTCTGAGCAAGGACATACAAATCACCGCTCAGACGGTCTAAAATACGCCATGCAGAACCTTTGAAGCCTTGGGGTGCAAGGTGCTGGCTCTTAAAGTCGCCTAAGTGAGGATAGCATTTTCCACACACCGGGCGGCGTAGGTGGCAAGCCGCGCTCCTTTGGAGGGGTCAAAGGTGCTGATCCCCTTGATCAATCCAATGGTGCCGATGGAGATCAGGTCCTCCTGGTCGGAGGTCTGGGCATAGTACTTCTTCATAATGTGGGCCACAAGACGCAGATTCCGCTCCACCAGCACATTCCGGGCATTCACGTCCCCTTTCCCGGCAAGCTCCAGATAGTAGCGCTCTTCCTCCTCGGTAAGGGGCTTGGGAAAGCTCCCGGTGGACAGCTGCAGAGAATACAGCAACGAACTGAGCATCAGCCATGCGGCGGCAAGCATTGCCATCACCTCCGCTTTCAGCCTATTCGCCACAGTCTGTCCATTTTCCTGCGTGCCGCGCTTTCTATATTGAGAAACGGAAAAACGGATGCTATAATAAGGAAAACGCAGAAAGGAGCGCAGTATGAAAAACAACAGAATCCTGTGTCTGATCCTGGTACTATGTATGCTGCTGCCCCTTTCTCCGGCTGTCTCGGCCCAGGAAGCATACGGTGAGCGGCAGATGCTGGATACCTTCGTGGCGTACATGAATGATAAGGCTGCGGCCATCGGCATGGCAGACAGCATCTTCCATGACCCTGTCGGCTTATATAACTACACCACCGCCCGGGATTTTCTGCAGCTGATGATCTGGGCCAGCCGTTACCCGGAACTGATGCAGGTCTGGGAAGCCAAAGAGCACACCTTTTCTGTGGACGCGGAAGTTCCCCGGCAGCAAACGGTGGTTTCCACCATCCGGGGAAGCATTTTCCTGGACCCCTATTATGAGATCCTTGGCTGCAAGGACGGGGAGCTGCCGGCCTATGAGGTGCGGAATCTGGCGGCGATCCTGCAGGTGCCGGACAGCGAGGAGCGGCTGGTAGTGGTGGCCCTTTGCGCCTACGGTGAGCGGTTCTACGGCGATGGCAGCCGTGCTGCGGTAAAGCAGGTGGCCGATCTGGCCCTTGCCAGGTATCGGGACCCGGATGCGACGCTGCCGAAAGAGGATGTTTGCTGCCGCAGCGCCATTGCAGCGCTGATCCCGGAGGAGGGGGCCCAGCCGGAGATCCTGTACGAAAAGAACGCGGATCTGCAGATCCTGACCGCTTCCATCGCCAAGGTGCTGACGGCAGTCTGCCTGCTGGACGTACAGCAGGATCTGGAGGAGACCTTTGCTTACCACACTTTCGATACGGAGATCGGCGGGTTTTACACCTGGGATTTTTACCCCGGGGATGTGATCCGCTACCGGGACGGGCTCTATGCCCTGCTGCTGCCCAGCAGCAATGTGACTGCCCGGGCCCTGGCGCGGGAAGCGGGCTGCACCATTCTGGAAGCGGGTGCGCCGGACCCGGCGCAGATCCCCAACAGGGAAATCGCACCAACCCTGGAAGGCTGCGTGGCAGCCATGGCAGTCAGCGCCTGTGCCGCTGCCGCAATGGAAGATACCGATCCGGAGCCTTGCTTGCAGGCTCCGGATTTTTTTAGCATAAAAATCCCCCCCATTTTCAGCGATTTCCTGGAAAACATTGACAGCAACAAAGCGAAAATGGTATCATAACAATTGTGAATACAATGCCTTATGCTGCATAGGAGTGTTTTTATGAAAAAGAATGTCATCAAGTGGATGGTTTGTCTGCTTCTGGCCACCGTATTGCTGGGAGGCAACCTCCTGCCGGTACGGGCGGAAGCTGCCACCCATTCCCACCCGATTTGCGGTCAGGTCTGTACCTGTTCCTCCAGTTCCCACGGCAGTGACACCTGGCAGGCCTGGGACGGAACCACCAAAATGTACAACGGCTACTACTATCTGACCAAGGATATCGTACTGAGCAGCCGGATCATTCTGGATTATGGTTATACCACCTATCTGTGTCTGAACGGCCACAGCATCACCTGTTCCGATATGGTTTTTGATATCTACAGCTATCGCAGTCTGCTGATCACCGACTGCGTCGGCACCGGCAAGATCGAAAGAACCAACGGAAGCCCCACCATCTCCAACAACCGCTATCTCAGCATCTGGGGCGGCACCATTCTGAATTCCACCAATCGGTATTCCTCCACCATCAACGCCTACAACGGTACCACCACCTTCGTGTGCGGAGGCACCGTAAAGAACCAGTACGGTTCCGCCATTTATGCCTATCCCGGAAGTACGATCTCCATTCTGGGCGGTACGGTTCAGGGAGGAGGCAGCAGCTTTGCGGCTCTGGAAGGCCATGGCAGTAGCGCGTCGAATGTTCAGAGCAGTTTGACCATTTCCGGAGGCCACATTTCCGCGGAATCGGAACACGGTACTGTGGATGTGCAGGACGGCGACTTTACCATGACCGGCGGCTATGTGGACGGTCATGTGGACGTCTTTGACTCCTCCGGCAGTACCCGTGTCAGCGGCGGCACCATCAACGGTTATCTGTATTCGTACAGTCAGGACATTTCCATTACCGGCGGCGATATGGCTCTGGAAACCTGGGGAAATACCAGCATTTCCGGAGGCACCTTCCGGGACACCTGTTATCTGGGCGCTGCCAGCACCACCATTACCGGCGGCAATTTTACCGCCTGCGATGTGGTGGATATCCAGGGAGAAGCCCAGATCAAGGCCGGCACCTTCAGCCTGCTTCGGGTGGATGAGAAGCCTGTTTATTTAAGCAGCATACCGACCATCACCGACCTTCAGATCCTGCGTCCCAATACGGTCATCGCCCAAAACAGCGCCGGAAGCGAATCCTTCCTCGGCAGTCCCATCACCATCCGGCTGGATCATCCCTACTCCGATACCATCTGGAAAGACGGCGATGTTCTCATTAAAAATGTCTTTTCCGATGCTGTCGCAGCAAAGTTTTCTCTGGCAGAAGAATCCTCCTACGGAAAATACCTGGAGCGCTCCGGCAGCAACCTGGTGCTGCGGACCCTGCCCCACGGCACCTGGGGCAGTAATGCCAGCTGGATCATTGAGGACGGCACACTGACCATTTCCGGTACCGGCGCTCTTGCGGAAGAACACAGCGGCACCCGGTATCCCTGGTACCAATATGCGGACAAATTCACGACCATCGTTGTGGAACCCGGTATCACGAAGATTCCCCCCTATGCCTTTGAGTATCTGGAAGCTGTCCATACCATCCGGTTGCCGGATACGCTGACGGATCTGAGCCTCCACGCCTTCCAGGACTGCGGCAGTCTGAACAATCTGTTGCTGCCCGCTTCCCTAACCGCCATCACCGGCTCCAGCAATACCTTCAATCCCACCTTTATCCGCTGCGAATCTCTGACGGACCTGTACTATATGGGTACGAAGGAGGAATGGACTGCTCTGACGCAGGAGAATCCCGTCACCAGCGCCAACAGTGACATGACAGTGCATTTCCTTACTTACTATCCCCCCACCGCATCCTGCACAGAAGCAGGTACCCTGGGCTATTATCAGTTTGACGATACATCCGTTTACAATTCCCTCTACAACGAAGCCAGAGAGCCCATTTCTCAGTTGGTGAACCTACCGGCACTGGGCCACCGGGTTTATCTGGAGGGAACCACCCTGATCAGTCCCCTGCGGGTGGAGAATACCGACACGATTCCCTTCCTGCTGACGGACGGCACCTACTATTCCAACAACCACACCCATTCCAGCTCCTCTCAGCTGAAGATCGTGGCCGAACAGGCCTGCACCCTGAAGCTGGTCTACGGCGTTTCCAGCGAAAGCAACTATGACAAGCTGTTCATCCTCCATAACGGCACCCAAAAGGCCTCCATTTCCGGCAGTATCTCCAACAAGACCATGACACTGACCCTGGCAGCCGGGGATACCGTGACCGTCCGTTATACCAAGGATGGCAGCTCCAGCAAAAACCAGGATCAGGGCTGGGTCACCTTGGAGTATGACTGGATCGAAGCAGAAGGCAGCGGCGATGTTCCTGCCCACCTCTTGAAGCCGGACTGCGTCAACGCCGTTGTCTGCGATTATTGCGGCACCGTGGTGAAGGAGGCCCTGGGCCATTCCCTGGATACCGAAAACATCTGCACCCGCTGCGGTACCGCCACCGGCACCTGTGGTGATTCCGTCAACTGGGAACTGAGTCCCGACGGAACCTTGACCATCTTCGGCACCGGCAGCATGAAGAGTTACTGCTCCATCAACAAGTTTTACGGTGCCACCATCAGCGTGGACTATCTGAGCAAACCCTGGAATGTCCATGACGTCACAAAGCTGATCGTAAAGGACGGGGTCACCAACGTCAGCAACGGTGCCTTCTGGACCGTTACCGGCAGTTCTATGACGGAGGTCACCCTGGCCGACAGTGTCACCGCCATTGGCGATTACACCTTCTACGAGGCCAGCGGTCTGACCGAGTTCACCGTCCCCAAAAACGTCACCTACATCGGCGAATTTGCGTTCGAGGGCAGCAGCAACCTTTCCACCATTACCTTCCAGGGGGGCGCCCCCTCCATCCAGAAAAACAGCTTCACGGGGGTCACCGCCACCTGCTATTATCCCTACGGCGATCCCACCTGGACTGCCGACAAGCTGCTCGATTACGGCGGCGATCTGACCTGGATCCCCACCATACCCACCGGCAAGTGCGGCGATAATCTGACCTGGAAGCTGGTGGAAAATGGTACTCTGACCATTTCCGGCACCGGTGAGATGTATGACTTTGATGAGGAAGAAGGTTTGTATGCCCCCTGGTACGATTTCCGGGAGAGCATCACCAAGCTGGTCATTGAAAACGGCGCCACCACCATCGGCAATTATGCCTTCCATGGTTGCAAGAATCTGGCAACCGTGTCCATCCCAGACAGCGTCGAACTCTTCGGTGCCTATGCCTTCTGGGGCTGCAACAGTCTGCAGGCTATCAAAATCCCGGAAAGTCAGCCGATCATTTTTGGATATACCTTCTCCGGCTGCAGCAGTCTGACCAGTATCACCATTCCCGAAGGTGTTCAGCGGATTGGGGAGCGGGCTTTCGCCGGTTCCGGATTGACCAGTATTACCATTCCCGACAGCGTTACCTTCATCGGAAATTACGCCTTCAAAATGTGTACCGATCTGACCGAGGTCCGAATCGGCAAGGGTGTCAAGACCCTTGGGGAGCAGGCCTTCGGTTACTGCAGCGCCCTGGAAACCGCATGGTTCGCCGGCGATGCCCCATACTCCGGCGCAAGCAACGTATTTGCCATGTCCGGCAACACGGCCTATTATCCCAGCCATCTGGAAAGCTGGACAGAAAGCGCCAGAAAGGTTATCTGCAGCTATGCCAACTGGGTCCCCTACGATCTCTGCGAGCAGGGCCACAGCTACGGTGCCGATGATATCTGCACCGTTTGCGGCAAGATCAAACCTCTGGCCAGCGGACAGTGCGGTGAAGCCGCCTACTGGGAACTGGATGTCAACGGAAAGCTGACTATCACCGGCACCGGCACTACCTATGATTATGCTCGCGGCAAAGCCCCCTGGGCAAGCCACGCCAACAGCATCACCGCCCTTGCGGTGGAAAGCAGCATCACACGACTGGGCAATTACACCTTCGCAGACTGCATCAATCTGACCGAGGTGTCCCTGCCGGATACCCTGACTTCCATCGGTTCCTGGACCTTTATCAACTGCGCCGCATTGGCGCAGATCCGGCTGCCGGAGGGACTGGCTTCTCTGGATAATGCTGCCTTCCAGGATTGTAAGAAGCTGGCCACCGTCACTCTGCCGGATTCTCTGGAACGGATCGGCAGCCATGCCTTTATGGCCTGCAAGGCGCTGGAAGCAATCACGCTGCCGGAAAATCTGCAGTTTATCGGCCACAGCGCCTTCTCCTTCACCGGATTGCAGTCGATCCATCTGGGAAGCGCAGTAGATCTGGATGTAAATCCCTTCAGCGGCTGTGATTCTCTGGCACAGATCACCGTGGAACAGGACAATCCTTATGTCTGTGCCAACGGTAACATCCTTTTCAGCAAGGACGAAACGGAATTGGTCTGCTATCCCGGTGGCCTTACGGCAGAATGCTATACTGTGCCCACAGGTGTGGAAACCATCGGCGATTTCGCCATCTACTCCCACAAGTATCTGACCGCGGTGGAACTGCCGGATACGCTGACCACCATCGACGGCTATGCTTTCTATGACAGCAAACTGCTGACACAGCTGGAGCTGCCCTCCGGTTTGACTCACATCGGTTCTTACGCCTTCTGCTTCACCTCCCCAGACAGCCTTGTGATACCGGAAACGGTCACATACATCGGAGACCGGGCCCTCGGCTTCCACAGCAAGCATCTGTCTGTTACCTTTGAAGGCTCCGCTCCGGAAGCAGGTGATGAAATCTTCTACAGCTGCCAGGCAGATGCCTACTATCCTCTGGGTGACGAGACCTGGACCGAAGCATTCCGCAGCAGCTGCGGCGGCACCGTGAACTGGATCCCCAGCTGCGGCGATCACACCTTCGAAGCCACCTACCAATGGGCAGAGGATCACAGCAGCTGCACCGGCACGTATTTCTGCACCACCGACGGCTGTGAGGTTCGCAGCAGCGAAACGGTAAACAGCACCCTGGTCACCAAGGACCCGGATTGCATCACAGACGGCAGCAAGGTCTACACCGCGGAATTTACCGCTCCTTTGACCACCCAGATCTATACCGTCATTCTGGAAGCCGGCGGTCACAAGGAAGTCATTGACCCGGCTGTTGCTCCTAACTGCAGCAACAGCGGCTGGACGGAAGGCAGCCACTGCGGTGTCTGCGGTCAGGTCCTTGTAGCGCAACAGGCCCTTCCTGCCAACGGTATCCACACCTATGTAAACCTGGAATGCATTTACTGCGGCATGGTAGGCGGTACCTGCGGTGAAAATCTGCACTGGACCTTCAACAAGATGACCCAGAAGCTGACCATCACCGGCAGCGGGGCCATGGATGACTATGAATGGGAGGGCGCTCCCTGGCGGGATTACCTGTATGAGATCAAGGAAGCAGAGCTGCCCGAGGGTCTGACCCACATCGGTGCCTATGCCTTTGGCAACGCCTGGAATATGACCGATGTCAACGTTCCCGACAGCGTCCGGAGTCTGGGCCACGGCGCTTTCTGCAGCACCGCCATTACCGAGATCACAATTCCCGAGGGCGTGACCGCCCTGCCGGATTCCGCATTCCTTACCTGCGCGCTGGAAGAAATCAGCCTGCCCTCCACCTTGACGGAGATCGGCCCTCATGCCTTTGGCGGCAGCGCTTTGAAGGATATCGCGATCCCCGCCGCAGTGGTAAAAATTGGCGAAGGTGCCTTCGCCGGTTGTACGTCTTTGACCAGCATCCTCGTTCCCACTGCTGTCATGGAAGTTGGTGCCGAGGCTTTTGCCAATGCTACCAATGTCACAGAGGTCTGGTTCACCAGCGTGGCTCCCACCATGGGCGAGCGGATGTTTGCGGGCCTTACCATCACCGCCTATTATCCCGGTGTGGAGAGCACCTGGACCGAAGCTGTGCGGCAGAACTACGGCGGCACTGTCACCTGGGTACCCGTCTGCTACACCGGCCACGAATGGCGGGATGCCACCTGTGAAACCCCCAAAGCCTGCTGGTACTGCGGCCAGACCGAGGGCGAAGCCCTTGGCCACCAGTATGAATCCGTTGTCACGCCGCCTACCTGCACCGAAGACGGCTACACCACTCACACCTGTGCCGCCTGCGGCGACAAGTTTGTGGACAGTCCCGTCAGCGCTCTTGGCCATAGCATGAGCGGTTGGAACGTCACCCTGGAGCCTACCTGCACCGAGAGCGGTATGGAGCGCAACGATTGCGCCCGCTGCGATTTCTATGAGGAACGGGAGGCCGAAGCTCTGGGCCACCAGTATGAATCCGTTGTCACGCCGCCTACCTGCACCGAAGACGGCTACACCACTCACACCTGCGCCGCCTGCGGCGACAAGTTTGTGGACAGTCCCGTCAGCGCCCTGGGCCATAGCATGAGCGGTTGGAACGTCACTCTGGAGCCTACCTGCACCGAGAGCGGTATGGAGCGCAACGATTGCGCCCGCTGCGATTACCATGAAGAGCGGGAGGCCGAAGCTCTGGGCCACAGATACCAATATGCTCTGACGCAGGAGCCTACCCTCACGGAAGAGGGTCTGCTGGAGATCAGCTGTGCAGCCTGCACTGAAGAATGGACCGTCATCCTGCCGAAGCTGGATACAGAACACTACGATTACGTGGTCACTGCAGAGCCTACCTATACGGAAGCCGGTACGGCAACCTACACCTGGAAGGAAAACGCCTACGGACCTTACGTCTTCGAAGTGACGCTGGCCAAGCTTCCGATCCTCTTTGGCGATGTCAATGACGACGGCAAGGTCAATACGAAAGACCGAATCCTTCTGACCCGCTACCTGGCCGGTTGGGAAGGCTATGATGCGGAAGATGTTAATCTTCTGGCCGCCGACGTGAACCAGGACGGTGCGGTCAACACCAAGGACCGGATCATTCTGACCCGTTACTTAGCCAACTGGACAGGCTACGAAGAACTTCCCTATCAGAAATAATCAAAAAAGCGGCTGCGGAACATTCCGCAGCCGCTATTATTTCTGGGATCGTCACTTTTTCAGCAGGAAACAGCTGGTATAGGCCATTTTGTCGGAGCCGTAGTAGTAGGGCAGGCCGTTGGCCTGGCAGACCTCCAGCACCAGCATGCCGTAGGCTTCCATGGAGGCCATCATCCTGTCCGGGAACCGGCAGGGCTCATCGGGATAAGTGCAGGTAGCACACTGGGTGCAGCAGCCTGCCCCCAGAGCCAGCACCGAGGCTCCGGCTTCCCGAAGGGCGGCGTGCATCTGAGAGAAATGCGCCTTATGTTCCCCTTCAATTTCCATCATGGCTTCAAAATCGAAGCCGTCCTCGATGTCGCCGTAGGTCTGGACTAAGATACCGCCGGTGCAAGCTTTGATCTGCCGGGCGCATTCTTCCAAAGTGCCGCAACCGGGGGGACAGCTCCAGCGCTTGCCGTACTGTCCGCAGGAATTGGTGGCACACATGGCCCGGACATCGCTCTTTAAGTCAATGGTGGCCACATCCAGGGGGGCCCAGGCGGTGAAACCGGCATCCTTTGCCAAACCGGAAAGCTGTTCGTATGTCATTGCTCTTCCTCCTCCGCAAATTCCAATGCATCTACATAACAATCCTGAAATTGGGGCAGGCTGGCCAGCTCCAGGAATTCCGCTTCCTTTGCCAGCTTCTGACTGTAAGCAAAGGCCTCGCTGCTTAAGGCGCAGAGCTTTGCGCCCTCGCCTGCGGCGTTGCCGATGGACCGGATCCGCTCCAGCAGCACCGGGGGGATCATGCCGATCCGGCAGGCGGATTTGGGATCCATATAGTTGCCGAAGGCACCTGCCAGACTGACCTTTTGGATATCGCTGACCGCCACGCCCATGGTTTCCGCCAGAAGTTCGATACCGGCCCGGATGGCAGCCTTGGCCAGCTGCACCTCCCGGACATCCTTCTGGGTCAGGGTCACATTGGGACACAGGGCATACTGTTTTGCCGGCATACGGCCGGATTCTTCGATGATCTCCAGGTCCAGCAGCACCGCCACCAGGTCCAAAAGGCCGGAACCGCAGAGGCCCACAGGCTCTCCGTCACCGATGACATGGTACTTCACTTCCCCGTCCTCCAGCCACACATGGTCCACGGCACCTTCCGCGCCCCGCATACCGCAGGAGATTTTGGCTCCCTCGAAGGCAGGACCCGCAGCGGTGGAGCAGGCGATGCGCCGTTGTTTGTCGCCCAGCACCATTTCGCCGTTGGTGCCGATGTCGATGAGCAGGGTCAGTTCCTCCTGCCGGTCAAAGCGGCTGGACACCATGCAGCCCACGGTGTCGCCCCCCACAAAGCCGGCGATATTGGGCAGGATCCGCACACGGCAGTCCCCCTCCCGCTCGATGGCATCAAAGACACTGGGCATATAGGGCGGGGTCACCAGAGGCTTGGGGTCGATGCCCAGCAGCAGATGGTGCATGGCGGTATTGCCCACGATGGCGGCGGTGGCGATTTGCCCCAGCGAAATGCCAATCTGGGCGCAGACCTGCTCAGCCAGGTCTTCCAAGGTCTTACGGATGCACCGGCTCAGTTCCGCGCCGCCTTCATTGATGGCGTGCTGAAGCCGGGAAATCACATCGGCACCGAACTGGCTCTGGGGATTGATGGCACTGCTTTGGGCCAGCAAGGCCCCCGTATGCCCATCCAGCAAGTAGGCAACCACCGTGGTGGTGCCGATGTCATAGGCAAGACAGTAGTCATCCACGCCGTCGGGGGTGACCTGTACCGATGCGCCCTCGGTCAGGATGTGGATATCCTGGGTTTGGGCTGTGTGGACGGTCATGTCCCGGTCCACCACTGTCTGGCAGGCCAGAACCTGCTGCCCATCCAGCTGCACCCGGCATTTCCCGCAGGTACCCTTGCCCCCACAAGGGGCATCGGGCCGCAAACCGGCCTGAATCTGAGCCTGGAGCAGGGTACAGTTTTCTTCCACCTGCACAGAGACATGCTCCGGCAGGAATAATACGGTGTAGGTCATACTGAAACCTCCGCAAATTCGCAAATAAGGGCCGATGTTGCCATCGGCCCTTTTATTTTAGAGCATTTCCGCCGATTTCGCAACCGGTTCTTTTAGAACATCACATTCATGGGCAGGCGGTTGGCCTCGATGTCCTCCAGCTTGTGGCCGAACTTCTGGCAATTGTACTGGTCAATGGCATCCCACAGGCCCTTGTAGGTGCCTTCGTACAGAGAGCCGGGGCCTCCCTGGGTGATGCAGGGGATGAAATACTTGCCGCCGCAGCGCTCCATGGCTTCCACCGCTGCCTTTTCGCAGTCCGCCTGGGTCCAGCCTTCGAAGTCCACCTGTTTGTTGTCGATCTCGCCCATGAAGGTCATCTGGCCGCCGTACTGTTCGATCAGCGCAGGCAGATCGTTGGACTTCATGCAGCCCTGCCAGACATCGATGCCCATTTCGATCATGGTGGGGATCAGATTGGCGCAGTAGGAGTCTGCATGGTGGACAATGAATTCCACACCGTGGGACTTGTAGTAGCTGTAAATCTTCTTATAGGGCTCCAGGAAGAATTCCCGGAACATGGCGGGGCTCATGAAGGAGTTCTTCTCACTGCCCCAGTCGTCATGGTGGAAAATCACATCGGGATGCAGATTCTCACAGATGCCCTTGGCCAGCTCCAGTTCCCAGTCAGCCAGGAAGTCGATGAGCTCGTGCATCTCATCGGGGTATTCATACAGAGCCATGAGAGCTTCCTCGATGCTCATCAGATGGTGGCACTGCTCAAAAATACCGGGGGCCACAAAGCAGGCCTTGAAGGCCTTTTCGCCGTCAACGGCGGCATACATACCCTTGCAGATGTCCCACAGGTGGGGCGGGAAATCCAGGGAAGGTGCCTTAACATAGTCACGCCAGTTTTCAATGTCCTTGATGACGATCTTATCGGGGGTATGGACAGGAAACTGGCCGGGGGTATTGGCGGGGAAAGAGAAGGTAACGCCCCAGGCATTGACTATGTCGGGATCGCCCTTCTTCACCATCCCGGGGCTGAACACCAGGAAAGGATGCACCAGCCGCTGGAGTGCTTCGTACTGGTTGCTGATACGGTCGGGATTACCGCCCCGAACGACTTCGCGGAAATTTTCTTTTGCAGTCAGCAT
>JAZSHO010000020.1:0-3801 GCA_045533345.1 Faecousia sp.
GGCGGGGCGGCTCCCAGTTTTATGAATCGGATCCGGAACAATTACGCTCCGGTAAAATGAGCACCCCGACGGTGGCAAGCAGCCTGCCCGGTGCGGCAGTGGGCATGTGCTGCTACCTGCCCTCCGGTGTGTTCTGCGGACTGCGTGAGGATAACGGTGCAACCGCGCTTCCCGGACTGTATGTGGCCGGAGACGGCATTCATGCCACGGTTCCCTCCGGCGCGGCTTATCCCTGCGGTGTGGGATTTACCTCTTGTTTTACCTCCATCGATGGCGACCATGCCGGCAAAGCGGCGGCTGCTTATGCCGCAGGTGTAGAGATCACGGAAATCACTGAAGAAATGATAACGGCTAAAACAGAAGAAATTACCGCTCCCATGGGCGTGGAGAGCGGCTTCGATGCCAACTGGGCAAGGGACGTACTTCATTCCATCATGACCCCTTATTGGGTAAGCGTGGCCAAAACGGAAGAAACACTGCAGGCAGCACTGACACAGGTCACTTACATGCGCGATCATGTGGTTCCCCGGCTGGCTGCCGGATCCAGCCACGATCTGCGGCTGTGCATTGAGATGAAGCACAAGGTTCTTTCTGCGGAAATGAAGCTCCGGGCCAGCCTTGCACGAAAGGAAAGCCGCGGTAACCATTATCGCTCGGACATTCCGTACCGGGATGACGAAAACTTCCTGTGCTATGTAACAGTACAGAAGACTGAGGACGGCATGACTGTGGATAAGGTCAAACTGCCCGAAGAATGGGTCGGTAACCCTGCACAGCCTTACACGGACCGCTATCACTATTATTTCCCCGGAGAGCCGAAGGCAAAGGGCTTTACACCCCCTGCACCCAAGTGGAAAGGAAGGAGGTAAGCTGCATGAGCGTTGTACGAATTGATTTGAACAAGTGTATTGGCTGTGAAAACTGCGTCAGTATTTGTCCCATGGATGTGTTTTACTTTGACCATGTGGCCCACAAGTCCGTGCTTGCTTATCCTGAAAACTGCCAGAGCTGCGGTCAGTGCTATCTAAATTGCCAAGGGCGATCTCTGGGTATTTCCAATGACACATACGGTTATCCTATTACAGCCCTTCGTGGAGCATCCACAGCGGATATGAATCACAGAATCGTGACAAATCCCAGTGTAATTACAGAATTTACAAAGGGTAACTTACCCTAAATTGAGTAGGAGGAATCTTTTATGCCTAAAACGACTTTTCAGCGTGTTGTGTTTACATTTATGGGTATGCTGCTGATGGCGACCACCATGGCTACATACAACAAATATCTTGTCTATGGAGAATTCTCTGTGGAACTGTTCCGGCAGGTAGGCATCGCTGTGCTGCAGAAAGGACCAGTTGCCTTTTTGCTTCAGTTTTTTGTGGTGCAGAAGTTTGCCGGTAAGCAGGCTGCCAAGTATCCCACAGACAACAAGATCCTGTATCAGTGCATCCGAACCGGCTTTACTGTGCTGGTAATGTGCCCCATTATGTGCTTCTACAGCAATATCATTAACATGATCAATTTCCATTGGACAATCGGTGAGTTCCTGGAAGCATGGATCAGCAAGATGCCGGTCAACTGGATTTTTGCGTTCTGTGTGCAGATCTGGTTCCTTGGGCCTATCAACCGATTCCTGTTCCGAAATATTTTCAGGAAGCAGTTGCAAAACGTATGATGAATAGGGGAAATAATAGTTAGCCGGGTAGTCATCGGACTGGAGGAAAAGCAATGATCAAACGAGATGTTGTTCGGCGTCCGGAATCGGAGCGCTGCAGACAGAATCTGCCGATTGAAAATGCATTGAAGATCAAGCGGGTGTACCAGACTGAACCAATTGATACTTTGAGCTGGTCTTATATGCGGGCACTGCGCCAAATCGGAAGCACGAAGAGAATTTATGATGTGAATCCCTATGTAGAAGTTTACACGCTTCAGTCCAACGTATATGGTCTGCTGACAGAAAATGCGGATGGCATGGGTGATCCATGGATGTACTTGGTGGTTGGCCCTGAAAAGGCAATGCTGATCGACACTGGTTTCGGTATTGGTGATTTGAAAGGGCTTTGCGAGCAGTTGTCGGATGGTAAAGAACTGATCGTAGTCAATACCCATGCACATCCAGACCATGCGGGCGGGAACGCGCAATTTGATAAGGTCTACTGCCACGAATACGATGTACCCATGTTGGAGAACCAGAACAGCGGCATGTGGGACTATCTCTTCGAAAACGGAGACAGAAAGAGCAGAAGTATATGGTCCGAATTTGATGAGGCAGACATAATTACCTTCAAACCTTATGAAATAATTGGCTGTCCCGACGGCTTTTTGTTCGATCTCGGTGGCGGCCATCGGGTGGAACTGGTCCATCTAGGCGGACACACTCCCGGCAGCTGTGCTTTGCTGGATCTTGGGTATGGCGGTTTGTTTACAGGTGACGATCTGCTGAGTATGCGCGTCGGCATCGGAGCGGGAAACCCAAACGCAAAGGGAATGGAATTTGCAACGGTTAGAACCATGCGCGATGCTTTTGAGCGCCTTGCCGCTAGAAAGAACAGCTTTTCCCATGTGTATCCGGGACATTTTGCAACCAATTTGGAGAATGTGACCGTGGATGCCATGCTGGAAGCCTGCAATGCAATCTGTGAGGACCCGGAAGGAAACTGTTCCTATATGGTGCCACAAGACCACGGTATACAGTATTTTCGCTATGTCGAGGGATTGGGATCAATTGCCTATACACAGAGCAATGTATGATAAGGAGACCATTATGAGCATATTTAAGAAAATCACCGCCATGGTTTTGATGGTGGCATTCGTGCTGGGCCTTTGTGCCTGCACGCAGGATGTACAGGAAACAGCACCGGTACAGGAAGAAACTCTGGCGCCTACTGTCCCTCAGGAACCGGTCGATCCCGAGAGGCTGTACATCGAGGAAACTCTGAACCTTGCCAACAACAAGGAGCAGGAGTGGAAATACGCTGCTAATGCATGGGTGCTTACGCCGGTTGCCGCAGTTGCCTATCCCGAGCTGCCGGAGCAGCAGGGTGTGTCCGTTTGTGTCCCCGGTGCCTATGTGGTCGGTATCGATACCAACGGTGACGGAAAGGAAGATGTGACTGCTGCAAATGCAACGGAAGCGGTGAAAGGCACCCTGATCATCGATTACGAGGCTGAAATCATCAGCACCAACGGTCAGGTCTATACCGCGGCGACTGCTCCTGTGATTCTGAATACCGGTGCGCCCGGCTACGGTTCTCAGAGAAACTCCTCCGCTTCCACCACCCATGCTGCAAACGGCTATATCAACGTATCCTGTGGCAACCGGGGCAAACAGGACAAGACCACTGATGCAAACGGAAATACCCATTACACCGGTGATGCGCCCTCCTGTCTGGTGGATCAAAAGGCGGCTGCCCGCTTTGTGAAGTACAATATCCTGTTGGGTAATCTTCCCGGTAGTGTGGATCATTTTATATCCACAGGCGGCAGTGGTGGCGGTGCCCACGCATCCATGTTTGCCGCAACCTCCAATCATCCGGATTACTATGACTACCAGATTGAGGCGGGGGCAGTTGGTGTCTATAAAAATAAAGACGGAAGCTACTGCACCACCGTTACCATCGATGGCATAAGCTATGAACTTTCTGATGGTGCATGGGGCTGTATTGCGTACTCTCCGATTACCTCTTTGTATGAGGCAGATATGGCGCTGGCCTTTGAGTATTATCTGGATGCAGACTATTATTTCAAGACACCATTCCAAGCTCAATTGGCGGAGTATCTGTCTGCAAGCTATATGGA
>JAZSHO010000074.1:0-35003 GCA_045533345.1 Faecousia sp.
TGCACTTATTTCTCCGTTGATGCACGCCTCTGCTATTCGGATCCGTTTCTCTGCTTTGATCTTTTTTCGTTTGCACATAGATATACCCCCATAAAAGACAGTTTTCTTTTTCACTGTCTCTTATGGGGGTAGCATATCAATTCCCTCCGGGGCGGTATTTCATGTTATTCCCCACTGAACAGGATCCGGTCATTGTCCATGCCTTGGCTGTGGAAAGCCTTCAAAAGCTGTTCTGTGGTCATATTGGCACGGGTGTCGCCCTCAAGCGCAAGCACGATGCGGCCGTCCTTCATCATAATGGTCCGATTGCCCAATTGCAGGGCAGAGCCTACGTTGTGGGTGATCATGAGGCAGGTAATGCCGTTGTCCCGGACGATTTTTTTTGTCAATGCCAGAACTTTTTCGGCGGTTCCCGGGTCCAGGGCGGCGGTGTGTTCGTCCAGAAGCAGTAATTTCGGGGTCACGAGGGTCGCCATCAGCAAGGTCAGCGCCTGGCGCTGTCCGCCGGAAAGCAGGCCCACGGGATGATTCATCCGGTCCTCCAGTCCCAGATCCAGCTGGGCCAGCCGCTCCCGGAAGTCCGCCCGGTCGCTTTTGGAAATCATGGAAAAAGGAGAGGTATGGGAAGATGCCCGCATGTAGGCCAGGGCCAGATTTTCCTCGATGGTCATGTTGGGTGCGGTGCCTTTCAAGGGGTCCTGGAACAGACGGCCGATGTACTTGCTCCGCTTAAAGTCCGGCTGAGCGGTGATGTCCTGGCCGTCCAGCACCACTGTGCCGGTGTCCGGCCGGAAGGTTCCGGCGATGGCCCCGAAGAGGGTGGATTTACCTGCGCCGTTGGAGCCCAGAATGGTGACAAAATCCCCCTTGTTCAGATGCAGGTCAATGCCTGCCAGGGCGGTCTTTTCGTTGACGGTACCCTTGGCGAAGGTCTTGGTGATGTTTTGAAGTGTCAGCATCAGAGGTTGCCTCCCTTCTTGGCGGCCTTTACCGCAGGCAGGCCGATGGCCAGGGCCACGATGGTGGCGGAAATCAGCTTCAGACATTCGCTGGGCAGATTCAGCCGCAGAGCCAGAGCGATGATGAACCGGTACAAAATAGAGCCGATGACCACGCCCAGAGCCTTGGTCCACAGCTTGCCCTTGGGCAGAATGGTCTCGCCGATGATGAGGGAGGCCAGGCCGATGATGACCATGCCGGTACCCAGGTTGATGTCCGCGGTCTTCTGGTACTGGGCCAGCACCGCACCGGAAAGAGCTGTGAGGCTGTTGGCCATGCACAGGCCGATGGTGATGGTGAAGGACGTGTTAATGGAGCTGGCCCGAACCATGTCCGGGTTGTCGCCGGTGGCCCGGATAGACAGGCCCAGCCGGGTCTTGAGGAACAGTACCAGCAAGATTGCCACCACCGCTGTCAGCACCGCGGCGGGAACCAGCTTAAAGAAGGAACCCAGGTAAGGCTTCAGCAGGGTGAAAATGGTGTCGGACTTCAGCATATTTACATTGGAGGAGAAGCCCATCACCGCCAGATTCACGGTGTAAAGGCCCGTGTTGGTGATGATGCCCGCCAGAATCGAGGGAATGCGCATTTTGGTCTGCAGTGCGGCGGTGATACTGCCCGCCAGAGCGCCTGCCAGCATGGCGGCGGGGAGGGCCAGAATGGGATGCCCGGCCACAGCCACCGTGGCGGACACGGCACAGCCCAGGGTGAACGCGCCGTCGGTGGTCATATCGGCGATGTTCAGCACCCGGAAGCTGAGGAACAGCGCCAGGGCGACCAGTGCGTAAATGAAGCCTAGTTCCAGGGCGCTCATAATAATTGCGGTTGAGATCATGGAGAATCACTCCTTCTAAGATAAATGCATGTCATTGCGAGGAGCCCCCAACGGGGGCGACGTGGCAATCCCCTGGACACTCCAGGGGACCATAGGGGATCGCCACACCAGTGTGTGCACTGGTTCGCGATGACAGAGTAACCTTTTTTAGCCGGTGGTCACCTCATTGACGGTATTGGCCATGTCGGCGAAGACGCTGTAATCCAGGTTCAGCGCCGCGGCGGTTTCGGTGTTGACGGTGATAATGCCGCCCTCCATCACATGGTAGTCGGAAATTTCGCCGCCCATAAGGATGTCGAAAGCCATGTCAGCGGCCTTGGTGCCAAGCTCGGTGTAGTTGACACCGCAGGTGGTGAAAGCGCCGGAGAGGACGAAGGAGTCTGCGCCGGTGTAGAAAGCGATGCCTGCCTCGGCGAAGATCTCGGATACCCGTCCCGCGGCGGCCATGACGGCGTTGTCGGTGGGAGTGAAGACGGCATCCACCTGGCCCACCAGGGTGCTGGCGGCGGTGTAGACTTCGTCAACGGTGTTGCCGGTCTTCTCCACTACATTGATACCCTTGGCGGCCAGGTATTCCTTGGCCTGGGCGATGGGGGTGGCGGAGTTGGGTTCGGACAGGGAGTACAGCAGGCCCACGGACTGGATGTCGGGCTGTGCGGCGAACATCATGTCCAGAATGAAGGGGGTATTCAGGGCGTCGGAAACGCCGGTGACTGTGGGAATGCCCGTCAGGCCCGCGGTTTCGGGGTCGGAAATGGCGGCGTAGACGATGGGAATGTCGGTGCCGTCGGCGGCGGTGACCATGCACTGGGCGGCGGTGGTGGCGATGGGAATGATCAGATCATAGCGATCCGCAACCACCTGTGCGCCGATTTGGTTCAGCGCGGAAGCGTCGTTCTGGCCGTTGTAATCGGAAACAACGATGCCTACGCCCTTTTCCTCGGCCAGAGCCTTCAGCTGGGCGTCCACGGCAATGCGAATCTCATCCAGAGAGGAGTGGTCCAGCTGCTGGACGATGGCCACCTTGAAGTTGGTTTCGTAGCCGGTGGGGGTGGTGTCGGCAGGGGCGCCGCCGCAGGCGGTGAGGGAAACCAGCATCAGAATGGAAATGATAATGCAAAGAACCTTTTTCATAATCAAAACTCCTTAATTCAAATGATTCTGTCATCGCGAACCAGTGTGCACACTGGTGTGGCGATCCCCCCGGACATTCCGGAAACCTTTAGGGATTGCCACGTCGCCACGTAGGGGCTTCTCGCAATGACATGCGGTTGGTTTGGCATGGCGGTATGGTCACCATCGTTTCCCGGGTAATTTCTTGGTCATGGAAAATACCTCCTCAAAAATCAAACAAAAAAGTCCCTGTTCCCCTATGGGAACAAGGACAGAAAGGACGTTTCTGCGGTACCACCTTGTTTGCCGGATTGCTCCGACCGCTCTGCCCGGTGCCAACACACCGGCTGCCCGTTAACGCTGGCAATGCGTCAGAAGATACTGAGGAAATTCCCGTTCTCCCTGCCCTCGGCGGTCCATTTGCTGCTCCGCTTTTCGCGCCGCTCTCAGCTCTGCGGCACTCTCTGTGGATGCGCTGGCAGCTTTACTTCCGCGTCCATGGTTTACCCTATGATATGCTCTTTATACAACAAAAGTGTCCATTTGTCAAGTACGAAATTGCACGATGGGCGGACAAGATGTAAAAAGAACTGTCATTGCGAGGAGGCCCCAACTGGGCCGACGTGGCAATCTCCTAAGGTTTCCGGAACGTCTGGGGGATTGCCACGCCAGTTTGCGAACTGGCTCGCAATGACACGAAATCTTTAATATTCCCGCACCACGGCTTTGACGATGCCGATGATCTCCGCATAGGTGCCGTCAATGGGGTCGTAGTTCTCGTTCTCCGGCATCAGCCAGATCTGGCCGTTCCGGCGGCGGAGCCGCTTGACGGTGGCTTCGTCCTCGATTCTGGCCACCACGATCTGGCCGTCATCCGCATTTTGCTGGGGCCGCACTACCACCATATCCCCGGTGAGGATGCCCGCATTGATCATGCTGTCGCCCCGAACCCGCAGCGCAAAACAGCCGGGGTCGTTCCAGGGGATGGTACCCTCCTGATTTTCCACCGCCAGAATGGGCTGACCTGCGGTGACCATGCCCACTACGGGAATCTGTCCGGGGCGGACACCGGTGACCAGCGCCCGCTTGCGGCCCTTGGCACCGGGGGACTGGAGGAGACCCTTGTCCTGCAGGGCCTGGAGATGGTAGCTGACGGAAGCGGTGGAGCGCAGGCCAACCGCCGCGCCGATTTCCCGCACAGAGGGAGAATAGCCGTTTTCCTGTACAAATTGGTTTACATAATCCATGATCAGCTGAGCTTTGTTGCTGGTTCTTGGCATATGTCCGCCACCTCCGGGTAATTTCTTGATTTTATAATAGCACATATGACCGAAAAAAGAAAGTCCCCAAAGAAATTTTTCGCAAAAATTTGTTTGGAACATAGACTATTCTGAGGTGATGTGCATGGATAATTTGGAGCAGCGGGTCTGGAGCCGGGTCCTGGGCCAGTCGGGGGAAATGCCGGATGACTTGGGGGCGCTGATTATGACCTCCCAGGAACTGGCCACAATTTATGGCCACCTGGCCAAATCCGCCGGGGAGAAAACAAAAACGCTGCTGAACGTGTTATACCGGGAGGAACAGGGGATTCTGAACGCCTTAAAGGGCATCAGCAGATTGCAGAACCGGGAGGTGCATTTACGGCCCTTGCCTGCGCCCAAAACCCCGTCGGTAAGACTCCTGGAAACCTGCTACCATCGGAGCCTCCGGGCCAGGCAGGAATACATGGCCCGCTCTGCGGGGCCGGAATACGGGGAAGTTTTCCGAATTTTGGCGGACCGGGCGGGGAAACAGTGCGCCCGAATCGCGGAAATTCTGGGGATGCAATGAAAAAGGGGACTGTTGCGGTGCAACAGTCCCTCTTTGGTCAGTGGGTTAGGAATCAGCCGCAGAACAGCACGTTGTTCACGATGGATTCCAGATATTCCTGCCGTCCGGAGCCGGGCAGTGCGGGAGCGCCCATTTCTTCAGCATATGCTGCCAGTTCTTCCAGAGAGGTCTCGCCGGAGCGGATCTTGGCGCCGATGCCGGTGTTGTAGGAGGAGTAGCGATCAGCGATGAAGGCATCGATTCTGCCGTCCTCGATGATCTTGGCAGCCTTGACAAGGCCCAGAGCGAAGGCATCCATGCCCAGAATGTAAGCGTGGAACATGTCCTCCATGGTATAGCTGGGGCGGCGGTTCTTGGCATCGAAGTTGAAGCCGCCGTTGAGGCCGCCGGCCTTCAGCACTTCGTACATGCACATGGTGGTCTCGTAGACATTGAAGGGGAACTCGTCGGTATCCCAGCCCAGCAGGTAGTCGCCCTGATTGGCATCGATAGAGCCCAGCATGCCGTTGATGGCGGAGATCCGCAGGTCGTGCTGGAAGGTGTGGCCTGCCAGAGTGGCGTGGTTGGCTTCAATGTTCATCTTGAAGTCCTTGTCCAGACCGTACTGGCGCAGGAAGCCGATGGCGGTAGCTGCGTCGAAGTCGTACTGGTGCTTCATGGGCTCCTTGGGCTTGGGCTCAATGTAGAAATCACCCTTGAAGCCGATGCTGCGGCCATACTTGACGGCCATCTTCATGAGGGCAGCGATGTTCTCCTGCTCGAACTTCACATCGGTGTTCAGCAGGGTCTCGTAGCCTTCCCGGCCGCCCCAGAACACGTAGCCCTTACCACCCAGCTTCACGGTGATATCCAGGGCCTTCTTCACCTGTGCGGCGGCGGAGCAGTAGACATCGGCGGAGTTGGTGGAGCCGGCGCCGTTCATGAAACGGGGATTGCCGAACATGTTGGCGGTGCCCCACAGGCACTTGATGCCGGTTTCCTGCATCTTCTCCAGAATGTAGTCGGAGATTTCGTCCAGGCGGCGGTTGGTTTCCTTGATGTCGTCAGCCTCGGGGACGATGTCCACATCGTGGAAGCAGAAATACTCGATGCCCAGCTTCTGCATGAACTCGAAGCCTGCGTCAACCTTTGCCTTAGCATGCTCCATGGTGCCCTTCTCACAGCCGAAGGACTTGTCAGCGGTGTCCCGGCCGAACATATCGGTGCCGCCGGCGCAGAGGTTGTGCCACCAGGCCATGGCAAAGGGCAGATGCTCCTTCATAGGCTTACCTGCAACAATTTTATTGGCATCGTAGAACTTAAATGCCAGAGGATTGGTGGAATTGGGACCCTCGTAGGGGATCACAGGAATATTGGGAAAGTGCATTTTGTTTACCTCCAATTATTGAATTTCGGGGAAGAGATTCTTCACCGCAGGATAGATTTTCTTGAACTGCTGATAGCGTGCTTCATACTTAGCAACCAGTTCGGGCTCGGGCTTGACAACATCCGCAACAGCGCACAGCGTTTCACAGCAAGCCGTTACGGACTCATATTCACCGCAGGCTACCATAGCCAGCATGGCACCGCCCATACCGGGTCCCTGTTCGGACACAGGTACTTCCAGCTCGGCATTCAGCACATTGGCAAAGATCCGCTTCCACAGGGGGCTCTTTGCACCGCCGCCGCAGATTTTGGATGTGTTGATGGTGATACCCAGGGAACGGGCAACTTCAACGGAATCACGAATGGCAAAGGCAACACCTTCGAGGACTGCCTGCACCAGGTCGGCGCGGGTAGTATCCATGGTCATGCCGATGAAGGTACCTCTTGCATTGGTATCGTTGATGGGGCTTCTTTCACCCATCAGATAGGGCAGGAAGAACACATGGTTTTCTCCCAGCTTGTCCTCCGAAATAGGAGCCTGCTCGGCAGCGTGGTCAGAAGTGCCGAAAATATCCTCCAGCAGCCACTTGTTGCAGGAAGCAGCGCTGAGCATACAACCCATCAGATGCCAGCCCCCGTCGGCGTGGGCAAAGGCATGGAGGGCATTGTTGGGGTCTACGCCGAATTTCTCGGAGGAGATGAACACGGTGCCGGAGGTTCCCAGACTGATATTGCATCCACCCTCGCCAACCACACCGGTACCAACTGCAGCAGCCGCATTGTCACCGGCACCGGCACAAACCTTTACGGTGCCGGGAATGCCCAGCTTCTCAGCGATGACCGGATCAACAGTACCGATGCAGTCGTAACTTTCAAACAGCTTGGGCATCTGATCTTCCGTAATGCCGCAGATGGTGAGCATTTCCTTGCTCCAGCACTTGCGCTCCACATCCAGCAGAAGCATGCCGGAAGCATCGGAATAGTCGCAAGAATGAACACCAGTCAGAATGTAGTTGATGTAATCCTTGGGGAGCATGATTTTTGCGACCTTGGCAAAATTTTCCGGTTCCTCTTCCCGCATCCAGAGGATCTTGGGAGCGGTAAAGCCTGCGAAAGCAATGTTGGCCGTCAGCGCGGACAGCTTGTCCTTGCCAATCTCGTTGTTCAGGTAGTCCACCTGCTCGGCGGTTCTGCCGTCGTTCCAGAGAATGGCGGGGCGGATGACGTTGTCATCCTCGTCCAGCACCACCAGACCGTGCATCTGGCCGCCGCAGCCAATGCCTGCCACTTGCGTTGCGTCAAAACCTGTCAGAAGCTGGGGAAGTCCCTCAAAAAGCGCCTTCTTCCAGTCCTCCGGGTTCTGCTGACTCCAGCCGGGCTGGGGGAATTCCAGCGGATATTCCTTGGTAACGGTGTTGTGAATGGTACCCTCTGCATCCATCAGCAGCAGCTTCATGGCGGAGGTACCCAGGTCGATTCCGATGTATAATTTCAACAGTATCACCCCTTCTGATTATCTTCCTTTTCAGTATAACGGTTTTTCTATGGCTTTTCCATGACAAATCCAGCTTTTTATTAGACAAGTTTGCTGTTCGGAATATTTCGGCGGTTTCACTATTTTTTCGGCACTTTCTTTGGTAACTATGATAAAACCCGGTAATTCCAGAAGAATCACCGGGTTTTGCTGCGGATTATTTTGTGAGGGTTTGCAGAAGCATAAGACTTTCTTCTTTGGTGTAAAACCGCTCCTGGGAGTGGATGCTTCGCCGGACAGCGGAAATTCCCTGTTTTTCCCGGGTGTTGCGGCTGTATTCCTCCGGGGTCATGCCGTACTGCTTCCGAAAGGCCTTGGAAAAATAGCGGTAATCGGAAAATCCCGATTCCATGCATACATCCAGCATCCGCTTTCCCCCGGCGGCCATGAGCTTGCAGGCGCAGCCTACCCGAACGGAGGTGACGTACTCCTGGAAGGTCTGGTTCATGGCATCCTTGACAAAGTGGGACAGATAGCTCATGGAGCAGCCTTCTGCCTCCGCGAAATCCGAGAGGCGGATTTTGCCGTCATAGTTCTCGTCCACGAAGCGGATCAGCCGCTTCAGCCGGGCGTTTCGCTTATCCATGCTGGCGGCTTCCTCCGCTGTCAGCTGGTGATGGGGCATCCGGGACAGCAGAAGATGGAACAGCAGGCAGCATTGGCCCACGCAGTAAAGGGCATAGTGGTCCGGCTGCTGCAGATACACCTGCATCAGCTCCAGAAGCTGTTGTTTGAGGGTCTCCATTTCCTTAGGGGACAGGAAGTTCTGGGGAAAGCAGCTGTCTGCGTACAGCCGGGGGCTGATGGGTAGAATGGCAGGGGAAATCTGCAGGCACAAAAAGGTGCAGCTTTTTTCCAGCTTTCGGAACTCGTGGGGTTCGTTGGGGTTGAAGAGGATCATCTGTCCCGGCTCCACCAGGTAATGGTTCTGACCGCAGGACACCCCCAGAGGATGTTCCAGCACCCAGATCAGCTCCCATTCGGAGTGCAGATGGGGGGTGCGGTAATCCACGGTATTTAAGAAAATACTCAATCCGTCCACCTGCTGATGGCGGATGATCTCCAGTTCGTTCATAGGGTTCCCTCCCTTGGCTCCATTATAGGACTTCTTCTGTACTTGCGCAAGGGTAGAAATGTGAGGGTGCCCTCGGACACCCTCACAATCATGTTATAACTTCCATTCCTTCTGCCAGCGGATCACGGGTTTGTCGCCCTCCCATTCTATGGGCAGCCACACGTAGCGGCCGATGCTGGTGTTTTCCCCGTGCTTGGTCTCAACGCCGGGGAGGGGATGTACTTCCTTGGGACTGGTATCGGGTTTGTAGTTGGCGAAATGCCGCTTCATGCCGGAAACCACCTGCTTGGACATCAGATTCACCCACCACTGGGGATTCCAGCGGTCTGCGCAGGCGATGTACTGATCCGTGCCGGGAATTTTAATTACGGAGGTGATCTGGGAATTGAAGGTGTTGGCGTACTTGTCGCCGATGCAGGGGTCACCCAGATCCACATATTCCCCGTGGTAGTCATCGAACATGCACACCCGGCTGGGATTGGGGAAATAGCCGGAGGTGCCGGAAGTGAACAGATATTTCTTGCCGTTCCGCTCAAAGTAGGTGGGGGCCTCCCGGGTTTCCGGAGGCAGGAGACCGTCATAGTGGACGGAATATTCCTCCGTCACTTCCGTGTATTCGTCGCTTAAGGTGGCGCAGATCAGCTGGAAGTGGGGCCGCTCGAACCAGATGTAGGCCTTTTGGGTTTCTTCGTCCACATGGAGGCAGAAATCGCCGGAGTCCATCTGCAGAGGCTTGTAGACCTTGTGAACAAAGGTGTATGGACCTTCAAACTTGTCCGCAGTCAGAACAGAGAAGAACTGACTGACTTCCCCGGCCATGATTTTCAGCCATGCCACATATTTTCCGGTTTTTTCACAGTAGATAATGTGGGGCCGGTCCATGCAGTAGGTGGGGTGCAGGGGACTTTGCAGGTCGTCGGGGGTGGGTTCCATGATCAGACCCTTGTCCTCCCAGTTGTACAGGTCTTTAGAGGTGTACAGCCGCACACCCCAGTGCCAGACGGTCCCCTTGCCGTCGGTTTTCTCTTTGTTTTCGCCGTACCAGTACCAGGTTCCGTCTTGATAAAAGACGGAGAACCCGTGGGCCTGGATGGGCTTGCCCTTGGTGTCCAGCCAGGGCTTGCCGGGTTTGATACTGTTATACATTTGCTACCTCCATTTCGTGACGGCCGGGATGCAGGATCCGGCACCCGCCGCCGGGGAGAATCACCTCCGCCTGGCAGTTGGCGGGGATGGTGACGGTGAATTTTGTGGTGTTTTCCTGCTTTTCCCAGCCGCTTTCCACGGTGCCGTAGGGACTGCGGTAGCTTGCTCTGGCGTGGGTCAGCGTGCCGCCGGGAACGGGGGCGATGCGGAAAAAGTTTTCCCTCTCCACCCGGATGCCGCAGACGGTGTCAAAGAGAAATCCGCAGACGGCGCCGGGGGAATAGTGATTCATGGACGAGGCCTTGGGATGCCCATTTTCGTCGAAAATGTGATAGACCTCCCACACCGTGGTGGCCCCTTGCTCCACCATGGCCAGCCAGCCGGGGGCCTTGGTGTTTTCCAGCATTTTGTAGGCGGTGTCTACGTAACCGTACTTTGCCAGAACCCCCAGCACGAAGGGGGTGGACAGGAAGCCGGTACCCACGGTGTAATTCCGTTCTATGGCATTCCGGTTCAAATCCGCCGCAACTTTCAGCGCATCCTCCTGGCTCAGCAGGCCCAGGGCCAGGGAACGAACCATAGGTGCCTGCCGGGGAGCCAGGATTTTGCCGTCCTTCACGAAATAGTGATTGTAGGCCTGCTTTGCGCCCTGGGAAAATTCTGCGCACCGGGCGGCCTCGGCCTCTTTGCCCACAGCCCGGAGCATTTCCGCCAGCAGGCCCATGGAATAATGGGTGTACGCGGTGGTCAGTTCCGGCTTCGGCTGATTTTGCTCCTTGGTGCTGTCGATGTCCGGTTCCAGCCATTCTCCCCAGTGCATGCCGCTTTCGATGACGTATTTTTCCAGGGGGGATTTTTTGACGTAATAGGGTTTGTAAACCTTATGGAAGGGGGGCGGCATGGGCAGGTGCTTCATCCGCTTGTCCCTGGCGGCTTTTTTTACATAGCTGGCCCAACCCAGCATCAGGGGCAGATTCTCCCGGATGATGGCATCATCCCCATACCGCTTCCACAAAGTGTAAGGAACGATTACCGCCGCATCGGCCCAGCCGATGGCTCCGCCCAGGGGCTCCCGGTCATGGAAGGGATGGGCGCTGGGGGATACATTGGTCACCCGGCCATCTTTGCGCTGGGTATCCCGCAAATCCCGGAGCCACTTGCGGAAGAAGGACATGGTGTCCACCAGATAGCTGGCGGTGCCGATGAATACCTGGGCATCCCCGTCCCAGCCGCTTTTTTCCCGCTGGGGGCAGTCGGTGGGAATGTCCACAAAGTTGCTCTTGAGACTCCAGACCGTGTTGCGGACAAACTGGTTGATCGTTTCGTTGGAGCAATGGAAATCCCCCACAAAGTCCAGCTTGCTGTAAACAGCCACAGCTTCAAAATCCTGGGGATTTACCGCATCCAGCCCCTCCACCAGGGCATAGCGGAAACCGGAGTAAAAGAAATCCGGCTGGAACACTTCGTCTTTTCCGGAGCAGAGGATGGTGATTTTTTGAATGTCTGCAGGCTTGCCGGGATCTTTGCGCAGGGTCATGTCGCTGAATTCTCCGCCGTCCAGACACTCAAAGAGCCTCAGCGTAATGGTCTGCCCCGCTTTCCCTCTGGGGGTGAAGCGGACATAGCCTGCCAGATTCTGCCGGAAATCCAGGATTTTTGCCCCGCCGGGGGTAAGGATCAGCTCCGGCTGAAAGGTTTCCTGTTCCTCAATACCCTCCGCAGGAGATGCGGTAGGAATTACGCTATGGGTCGTGATCTGTGCATTCTGAGAATAGCTTGGTGCCATTCTGGCATCGTAGATTTCGCCGTCCATCAAGTCGGCGTAGCGGATGGGTCCGTCATTGCACCAGCGCCAGCTGCGGTCGGTGCCGATGACTTCCACGGCACCGTCGGCATAGGTGATGACCAGCTGGGCCCACAGCTTCAGCTGCTTGCCGAACCGACAGGTCTGCTCCAGCCAACCCAGCTTTCCCTTGTACCAGCCGTCGCCGACGGTGATGTCCAGGGTGTTTTCTTCCGACAGATATTCCGTCACATCGTAGGTCTGATAGGAAAGATGTCTGGAATATTCCGTGGTACCCGGTGCCAGCACGCCCGGCAGGCGCTTTCCGTTGAGTTCTGCCTTGTAAACACCGCAGGCGGTGGCATAGAGCCGTGCCTTGGAAACACTCCCTTTGAGGGAAAAGGTCTTGCGGTAGCAGTCCGCGGGGAGTCGGTCCTTTTTATTGGTGTCGATGCCGCAGATCCATTGGGCAATGCGGTCTTTTTCTTCCAGAAGGCCCATCTCAAAGAAGGCATCCTCCGATACATCCTCGGTGTCCCCCTCCCAGAGGGTCACATTCCATGTGATTTTCTGGCCGGTTTTCAGTTTGGTTCCTTGATATGCACATCCCATCCGGTCAGATTCCACTTTTCCGGAATCAAATACCACCTGGCCCCTTTCCTCCCGGGCCAGAACCCGGTAGGCCTGCTGTTTGGTGCCGCCGTCGCACTTCCACCGGAACAGCGGCGCAGGATCATCAATGCCCAGAGGATTGGTCCTGTAATTGGTCTGCAGGTCTATGGCTTTCATGCCAGATCTTCTCCATTACTGCGAATGATTTCCCCGTAGGCGTAGCCGGAATCCTTGATGGTGCGCTTCTGAGTCCGGTAATCCACATGGATCAGACCGAACCGGGGACCGTACCCCTCGCACCACTCGAAATTGTCCATAACGGACCAGTGCTGATAACCCAGCACCGGGATCCCCTCGGCCACCGCCTGCTTCACGTTCCCCAGGAATTCCCGGAGGAAGTCGGTGCGCATGGGGTCATGGACGCCGCCGTCCTCGCTGACCACGTCGGAAGCGGCCATGCCGTTTTCCGTTACCATCACAGGCAGATGATAGCGCTCATAGTAGTGGCGGATGGTCCAGTACAGGCAACGGCCATCCACCAGCCAGCCGAGGGATGTGCGCTTGGCATCCTCCGGAGCCTTGTTGCCGGGGATCATGTAGTTGCTTGGCTGATACACATTCAGTCCCACAAAATCGATAGGCTGACGGATGATCTCCAGATCCTGCTTCGAAAGCTTTTTCTTGACCAAGCCTGCGGCTTTGCCTAAGGCGATGGGATCCATCCACAGGCTGTTGCTTCCGGAGCCGACGGCATGGTCAAAGGAATAGAACCGGGCCTTTTCCAGTGCTTCCGGTGTATCGTCATCCGGAATGTAAGTGGTGGCGGCCATGGCAATGCCGATTTTGGCAGGCTTCTTTGCATATTTGCGGATCACCTTTACGCCCTCGCCATGGGCCAGAAGCATCCGGCGGACAATGCCGCGGAAGGTGAGGAATTTCCGCTTGAAGGGAGCATGGGTACCCATGATGTAACCCATCATGATGAAGCACTGGGGTTCGTTGAAGGTCATCCAGTAGGTCACATCATCGGAAAGGGCCTCCACCATTACCTTTACAAAATGGCAGTAGTTTTGGATGATCCCATCCTTCTCCCAGCCGCCCTCTTTATAGACCCACATGGGCATATCCCAGTGATACAGGGTGCAAAGCGGCTCAATACCTGCGTTTTTCAGTTCTTTCACCAGATCTACGTAAAATTGCAGACCCTTGGGGTTGATCTTGCCCTTTTCCGGCATAACCCGGGACCAGCTGACGGAGAAACGGTAGGATTTCAGTCCCATTTGCTTCATCAGTGCCACATCTTCCTTGTAGCGGTGGTAGTGGTCACAGGCTTCGTGGCAGGTTTCGTTGTTTTTTATTTTTCCCTTGGGGGCCATGTCCCAGATGCTGGGAGTTCTGCCGTCTTCGTTCCAGGCACCCTCGATCTGGGCAGAGGCCGCCGCGGCGCCCCACAGGAAATTCTCCGGAAATACGTTGTGCATGTTGTTTCCTCCGATGCAAAACCGGGCACACCAATATGCAATTGATGTGCCCGGCTGTGTTTTTGTTACTTGACCTTCGGGGCCTTTTTATTCTTCTTCTTGGCCTCTTTCTTGGCGACCTTTGCCAGGTACTTTGCATTTTCCTTGTCAAAGTCCAGGCCCTTCTTGGCGCACTTTTCCTTCAGATCCCGGATGCGGTTCTCTTCGGCCAGACGGATGGCCTCTTCCTTTTCCAGCCGCTCCATCTCTTCCTCGTCGATCCAGGCTTCGCCGCGGGCCAGAACTGCCTGCTTCCGGCGTTCCTTCAGATCGGCCTGGATCTGGGGCATCCGCTTCTCCAGATCAAAGAAGATGCAGACCACAAACACGATGATGGCAAAGATGGCGTAAGCGCCGTAATAGCTGAACAGCATCCAGTTTTCCACTGCCTGGTTCTGCTCGAAGACTGTCAGCACACCGTTGACGGTTTCGGGAGCCTTGAAGCCCAGAGTGGACAGCATGGTTTCATAAATGGAGCTGAAGGGAGTCAGAATCAGCGTATAGATGGCAACGATCAGACCGTTGGCAAAGGTGCCTTCCAGACGGAAGCCGTGCTTATGCTCGATGTCGTCAGCAGCCTGCTGATTGAAGACGTTCCACATATTGGTGACCGCGAAAATACCGCAGGCGAAGATCAGACCGCCGGCCACAGCGTTGAGGAAGCTGTAGGGATTGATCATGGCGATGCCGATACCTGCCAGGGTGATCACGGCAGACACCTGCATGATCCGGCGGGCGCCGAACTTCCGGGACAGGATGGGAATCACGAAGGCACCGATGGCCATGGGCTGCATGGAAACCATCAGATACAGGAACTGCAGGTTGTTTTCCGCATTGCCCCCCAGGATGTACTGGACCATGTAGGTACGGCTGTTGCCGCCCTGGAGGTAGTCATAGAACACAGCGCCGATCATGACAGCCACGCTCATGAGGAAATACTTGTTGGTCAGCAGGATCTTCACCTGCTTCATAAGGGGGATCTGGACAGCTTCGCCGTTGGTATTGGCAACCATTTCCCGGTTCTGCTCGGTGATTCTCTCACGGGTGAAGAAGTATTCTACCACGGAGAATACCAGGGTGCAGCAGGCTGCCAGGGCGATGAACAGGCGCCACATATTGCCGGTGGTATCGGGCAGCAGAACGGAGTCGTACAGGAAACCCATGACCACCAGAGAAACGAACATACCGGGGATCATGTTGGAGATGGTGGAACGCAGGGTGGTCACGAAGTTACGCTCCATCACATTACGGGAGCAGACAGAAACCACATTCTGCTTCAGATTGTAAAGAACGATGCCGACACCGTAGTAGATAATATTGGCGGCATACAGCCATGCCAGCTGGGCACCGCTGCCGTAGGCAAAGGGCGTCCAGAACATGAACAGACCGGAGAAGGCCATGACCCAGTTGCCGATCAGCACGTAAGGGCGGAAACGGCCGGCCCGGGAAACAGTGCGTTCGGTTACGTAGTTGATGACGATGCCCATCACCACGCCAATGATGCTGGAAATGGTCTGCAGGTAGAAGTAGGTCAGATTGCTGCCGAACAGCACGTTCAGCTGCATGACCTGCATGTAGAACAGTTCCCGCATACCCAGAATCAGACAGAACAGCACATGGGTAAAGCCGGGGCTGATGGCATGTCCCCAGAGCTTTTCGGCGAAGGACATGCTGTGGGTCTTGATTTTGGTCTGCATGAAGTCCTTTTCAAACAGACCCTTTTTCAGAAATTGCATATTGTTTCTCCTCTCGTGTTTATGGGGTTTCCAAAGTAAATTCTATAAAATCCGCTTTTCCTTTTCCCGTGAAGCGGAGATAGATGGGGTAAGTACCCGGGGCAACAGAGATTTCGGTCCCGAACCGGCACCAGGTGTCCGAGGGTTCCAGGGAAATGGTCCCCACAGGGGTGCCGTCGAATTGGGTACAAACCTCCGCTTTTCCCCGGAAGCTGCCCCGGACAGATAGGGTCAGTCTGGTGTGTTCCCCCAGAGAAAAGAATTTGTAGCCGATGAGGGTGCGGTTTCCGATGTTGCCCACGAACCGTTCCTCCCCGTGGCTCATGACCGTGGGGGCATCGTAGCGCCTTTTGTTGTTGGAGCCGTGGCGCATTTTGCCGTTGGTCAGATTGCAGCAAATGGGAGCGGGATAGGTACCGCTGCCGGAAAGGGGACCGTCATTCAGCCCGCAGGAGGTGATTTCCACCTGGGAGATGTTGCCGTCGGGCGCGATGGTGATTTTTTCCGCACAAGCCTGGCGGCTGTAATCCGATTGATGGGTCAGCCGGTGGTAGAATACGTACCACTGACCGTTGATACATTCGATGCTGCCGTGGTTGGTGCCGGTGTGATTCAGCCGGTCCTTGGGTTTTCTGCCGTGGTAGAACACGTCGCCGTTGGAAACGATGGTGCCGCCGTACACAAAATCCCGATCCGGATACCGGCTGGTGGCGTAGCACAGTTCGTGGTTGTTGAGAGAGGAATAAATATAGTAGTAGGTACCGCCGATTTTCCGGATGGAGCTTCCCTCGAAAAATCCGTGGTGCTTGTAATCGCTGCCGGAAATGGTGTTGTCGATTCTGCGGGGACCTTCGGTCACGGTCAGCATATCCTCTGCCAATGTGACGCAGTAGGCACCGGTGATGCCCTCCGGCACGGCACGAAGCTGTTCCTTTGTCCGGCCAAAAGCGATGCCGTAGGCCTTTTCCCGACCGTGGCGGAAGGGAATGGCATCCAGCCAGGGGGCGGTGGTGCCGAAATACAGCCGAATGGTTCCGTTGTCGTTGATGACTGCCGGGTCAAAGCACACATAGCGCCACATGGGACTGCCGTCGGGATTCCGGACAACACCCAGATATTCATACTTGCCGTCGGGCGTGTCACAGACGGCAACGCTGACAGGATTGTGGTATCCTCCTTTGCCAAAGGGACCGGACAGGCAGTAGTAAAGATAAAATCTGCCGTCATTGCCCTGGACCACGTCCGGGGCGTACATATGGGGCATGGTTACCGGGTGGTACAGAGGGTCCTGCTTGGCACTGTAAATGCTGCCGCTGCAGCTCCAGTTTCCCAAATCATCCACCGGGGCAGACCATCCCATGTAGTCCAGCATGCAGAAGGTTTCGCCGGCTTCCTTGTCGTGGGAACCGAACAAATACACCCGGTCCCCGAAAACATGGGGTTCTCCATCGGGGATATATTCGCTTAAGGGTAAAAACGGATTTCGTCCCTGCTTTTTCATGATTATCCCATCCTTTACGCCAAGGAGCCTGGGCGCCTAAGTTTTCTGTTTAAATTTTACTTGATTCCGGGGAAACTGTCATTTACAATAGAAGTCAAGAAATTCGCATTTTCGGACATGGAGGATTTTTATGGAAGAAAGCAAATCCTTGGAAAACCTGCCGATGACCCTTTTGGAAACCCTGCTGAAAGGCTGTTTTCAGCAGCGCCCCGATATCCAGGATCACATCTTATCCCCGGAGGAGCTGACGGCGTATATTACCTGGATGGCCCATACCTTCGGACAGCGGGCCGAAATTACAGCGGATTCCCTGCCGGTTCGTCCAAACGGACCTCATATGAGCGACATTGCAAACAGACTGCTGTCGGACCCCATGGATGATGGGGCCATCGCCCAGCTATCCACGGGCTACAATAAGCAGATGGAGGAGCGGTATTTTCAGGCGGACTACGACATCTCCGTTTCCCGGATGCTCCGCTATATGCCTGCCCACTGGCATACCAACAATTATTTTGAGATTTATTACGCCTTTTCCGGAAATTGCGCCATTCATTTTCCCAATGAGATCATCGAACTGAAGAAAGGCACCCTGCTCATTGTGGCCCCCACCGCCCTCCATGCCAGTCCCTGCTATTGTGATGACGGTGTGCTGGTTTATTACATGGTTCGCTCCAGTACCTTTGACCATGTTTTCTGGAACCAGCTCCCTGCCGACAGCTTGATGGCCACCTTTTTCCGGCAGGCCCTCAGCGGGCAGCATCCTTCCTCCTACCTCCATTTTGAAACCGGGGAGGATGCGGATATCCGGCGATTGCTGCTGCAGATCCACAACGAATACTACAAAGAGGAAACCTACAAATCCCAGCTGATCAATGCGCTGATGAGCACCTTTTTCATTCTGCTTCTGCGCAGGTACGAGGGAACCGTTCGTCTGCCCCGGACCGAGGAATTTTTCTGGAAGCATGAATTTTCCGCCATCCTCAGCCATATCCAGGCCAACTACGCAAGCGTTACCCTTTCCGGACTTTCCCGCCGGTTCCATTACAGCGAAAAGCAAATCAGCCGCATCGTGCAAGGCTGTATGGGAATCTCCTACAACCGGTTGATTTTGAAGCTGCGGATGGAAAAAGCCGCAGGACTTCTGCGGCAGCACAGTGCCTCGGTGGAGGCCATTGCAGCGGCGGTGGGTTATTCTACGGTCAGCAGCTTTTACCGGGCCTTTACGAAATACTTTGGCTGCACCCCCGGAAGCTATCTCAAGAAAGCAGAAAGCAAATAAAAAAATTCCCGCCGGCACGGAATGTGTCGGCGGGATTCTGTCTTATAGCTTGAAAACATCACCGGGGGTGACGCCGTTTTCGTTGAAGCTGTCTACCCGGATGTAATATTCCTGGCCCTGGATCAGCGTGGAGAGCTTGATTTCCTCTGCGCCGTAAACCAGCCAGCTCATGTACAGCTTATCCGGCGCGATGCCGTAGCGGATGTTGCAGCCCTGGGCATCGGGGATGGGGTCCCAGCGGACCATGGCGTCCAAACCGCCCAGACGCTGGGCGGTGGCCACAGCCTGGGCAGGCTTATCGCCAGTGCCATTGCCGAAGATCCGCAGGCCGCTGACCCGCAGAGGCTGATCGTAGGGAAGCTTTCCTCCGGTCAGCCGGACGAACCGGGCGGTTACGCCCTGGGGATATTCGTAGTAACCGTTGGAACATTCCCGGGATACCCGCTCCAAAACGGTCCAGGCTTCTCCGTCCTTGCTGATTTCCAGGGTGTAGTTGGAGATCTGGGGCCTGGTTTCGATGTGGCGGGTGTGGCGGTCGTCGCCGTAGCTGTCCGCCGGGAAGTCTACCACCACATTTTCATCCGCCAGATTCACCTGGATGGCCCGGATGTCCTTTTCGGCTTCCAGGTCCACGGCGATCCATTGGCCCGGTTCTGCTGTTTCGGCACTCCACCGGCTGCGGATATCTTCGTCCACGGCCTTTTCACCGCCGCTGCCGGAGGAAACGGAAACGCGCTTGCTGTAGGACAGCAGCATCCACTGGGGCTCCAGGGCGGCGGCATCGAACTTGCCTGCGGGAATGGCGAAGGGATAGTCGGCGAAGTTCTGGTTGCAGTAGAGGATGCCGTCCTTGTCGAAGCCCGCGGGGAACAGACCCACCCGCCGCTCGAAGGAATGGCCCACACTGATGCGCATGGTGGCGGCGTGCCAGTAGTTGCCGAATTTGTCGGCAATGGTGCTGCCGTGACCGGCACCTGCGGCGAAGCCGCCGGGCTTTGCGGAGAAGGGATTGCTTTTCTGGAGTTCGAAGGGGCCCAGGGGGCCGTCTGCAACATAGACACCGTCGGCATAGGTGTTGAATTCGGTGCCGGGGCAGGCGTACTGCAGGTAGTATTTTCCCTCATACTTGGTCATGAAGGCACCCTCGATATAGGGCTTGCCCACGGAATCGTACATTTTCTGCAAACCCTCGGCGCTGAAGCCCATGGCAGCAGCCATGCTTTCGGGAATCTGAATTTTACCTGTTTCCGGGTTTACCAACCGCTTCAGATGCTGGTAAACCACACTGCCTTCCTTGTCCACTTCGCCGTTGTCGCCGGGGCGCTCATAACCCAGCTCCGTTTCCCGTCCGCCGAAGAGGCCCACGGGTTCTCCCAGGAGCAGCATGGTGTCGGGGTCCATTTCCACACCGTAAATGGGGTCAGTATTGGTGCAGCCCCAGTAGAAGTAGACCCGCCCGTCATCATCACAGAAAAGGTCCGGGTCCCAGAAGGGGAAGGGGGCGGACACTTCTTCGAATACATCGGTCATAGGGTCCAGGGTCCGCAGGATGGGGCAGTTCTCACTGCGCCGGGAAGCGCAGAAGTAAAGGTAATCCCCAATCTGCCGCACATCCGGAGCATAGTCGTAAATCAGCAGGTTTTCGTTGGGGTGAAATTCCCAGTTCACCAGGTCCTGGCTGTGCCAGAAGCCGGCGGACATGGAAACAAAGAGATAATAAGTCCCCTTGAACAGCACCAGGGTGGGGTCTGCGCCCTCCCGGACACCGGCGCGCTTGCCGCCTTCGTTGTGGTGCTGGTAGCGGTAGGATAAATCCAGAGGATTGCAATAGGTTTGCTTCATCGGTATACCTCCTGTGTTATTGGATGGTCAGTTCCAGGGTTGCAGCGTCCAGGGCTTCTGCTTCCACGGTCAATCTGGCGGTGCCGGGGATTTCCTTGGCGCGAATCACAGCCAGCGCTTTGCCATGGTAGGTGGTGGCTTTTCCGGTGGTGTAGTTTTCTTCCGTTGCGGGCCGGGCAGAGCCGAAGGCCTGCAGTGCTGCACCGCCCTCCAGGTCGGCGGTCAGGGCGATTTCTGCATAAGGAACGGGGTTGCCTGCCTTGTCCACCACTTCCGCCGCGGCAAAGCACAGGCTCTGTCCGTCGGCAGTCAGCACTTCCTTGTCAGCGGTGATGCGGATCCCGGCGGGTTCCCCGGCAGAGCGGAGGGAATTGCGGGAAATCTCGGTATCGCCGTCATAGCTGATGGCGGTCAGTTCCCCCCGGTGGTACCGGGTTTCAAAAAGGGCCTTATTGTGTTCCACGGCCTTTCTGCCCAGGGAAACGCCGTTCAGCAGCAGCTCCACTTCCGGGGCGGCAGAGTAAACCTCCACCTTGACAGGGCTGCCCTCGTCCACGGGCCAGGTCCAGGAATTGGCGCAGTCCGGCCAGCCGTAGCGGCCCAGCAGTTCCACTTTTCCCATGTTTCCGGGGTCATGGCAGGCAATATAGGTCTCCCTGGAACCCCAGAGGATCCGGCGGTAGGCCAGCTGGGGCCGGGGGAAGCCGCACAGGTCAAAATCGCCGCAGCCGGCGCTGCGCCAGGGGTAGGTGGTGTAATTGATGGCTCTGGCGGCTTTCGGAACCTGCTCCGGCTCCACGTACAGCACCTTGCCGATGCCCGCTTCTCCCAGGTAATCCATGCTGGTCCAGACGAAATCGCCGATGAGATAGGGGTATTTTTCCACATCCCGCCAGTAGCTTTCCATCTGGCCGGGTTTGCTTTCGGTGCAGCAAATCACCCGGTTGGGGAACTGCTTCCCGGCGGCTTCGTAGTGGTAGTCCAGGTAGTTGTAGCCAACCACATCCCAGGGGGCGCAGAAGGCCTCGGTCCGGTCATTCCAGATGCTCCGGCCGTATTTGCCGTCCAGGTTGTTGGGCATACCGCCGATGGCGGCGGCTTCCTCCATGAGGGACTGCCAGTGTTTTCCGTTGTCCCGGTCGTCCAGACTGTGGAAGAAGGAGCAGACAGCGCCGCAAATGGGCCGGGTGGGGTCCAGCTTCCGGGCAGCCTCCGTCAGCATGGCGGAGGTTTCGTAACCCCGGCTGAGGCCGCCCTGCTCCGGCAGCTCGTTGCCGATGGACCAGAGGACGATGCTGGGGTGATTCCGGTCCCGCAGCATAAAGCTTTCCAGCTCCTGCTGCCATTGGGTGTCAAAATACTGGCTGAAATCGTAGTAATTCTTCTGCATCCGCCAAACGTCAAAGGCCTCCTCCAGCACCAGAATGCCCAGCCGGTCGCAGGCCTCCAGGAGCGCGGAGGATGCGGGGTTGTGGGCGGTGCGCAGGGCGTTGAAGCCGTTATCCTTATGAAGCTTGACCCGGCGGTACTCGCTGTCGTAGAAGGAGGCAGCGCCCAGAATGCCGTTATCATGGTGCAGGCAGCCGCCCTTCAGCTTGATGCTGCGGCCGTTCAAGCGGAAGCCGTACTTTGCATCCACGGAAATGGTCCGGATGCCGAAGGTGGTCTCCGCTTCGTCCCGGATGCCCTCCTCGTCGGAGGAAACTGCCCGGATGCGGTACAGGTGAGGGGTGTCAATATCCCAGCGCTTGGCATTTTCGATGCACAGCCGGGTTCTGGCCACGGCAGATTTTCCCGCGGGGAGGAATACTTTGATTCTGCCTTTGGCAACGATGTCCGAACAGCCTTCTTCCGTCACGGACAGGTCCACCCAGGCGCAGCGGTCAGCGGCGGTGTGATTTTCCACCGTGGCTTCCACAGTGACGAAGGCGTCCTCCTCTATGAAATGGTCGGTGTATACGTACAGCCCATAGGGCGCCAGATGCACCTGGGGTGCCGTCAGCAGCGCTGCCTCCCGGTAGATGCCACCGCCGGAATACCAGCGGGAATTCTGCTCCGCGTCACAGCTGACGGTGACGGAGATCCGGTTTTCTCCTTCTTCGTACAGATAGGGGGCGATGTCCATATGGAAAGGGGTGTAGCCATAGTGATGGACCCCCACGTGGTGGCCGTTTACCACCACCTTGGCATTGCCGTAGATGCCGTCAAAGTGCAGCAGGATCCGCTGACCCTTCCAGTCTTCGGGAATGGTCAGCTTTTTGGTGTAGGTCACGGTGCTGCCGGAATAGAAGCCGGTGTTGCTGCCGTTTTTGCTGTCGGGGCGGACATCGGTTTCGATGACAAAATCGTGGGGCAGGCTTACTTCTTTGGTTTTGGGGAACATCCCCGGCAGCCGGGAAAATTCTCCGGACTGGATGGTCCAGCCGTGATTCAGACTGTGCTTTTTCATAAATTGCCTCCCATGGGTACAAGAAGGGCAGCAGCTTACCGCTGCTGCCCTCGCATTTGATAAAATTAGTTATTCTCAGCAGCGGCGGCCTTGCGCTCAGCCACTTCGGCTTCCATCTGGGGAATCTGCTTGCTCAGCTTCACCATCATAAAGGCGCAGACACCGGTCAGCGCCATCAGAATGGCGGGTACGAAGGAGTGCAGGGAGCGGATCATGAAGATGGCACTGTCGGGCTGTGCCACGATGGCATCACCCTCGGCTGCAACGTAGCCTGCGGCGGTCAGCATGAAGCCGGTAACGGCTGCGCCCACACCCTGGCCCAGCTGCTGGCCGAAGCCGTTGAAGATAGCGCCCAGGGAAGCTTCCATTCTGGGCATACCCAGATACTCGTTGTAGGAAGCCAGGTCCATGATCAGCATGAAGCCCAGATAGGAAATGGGCAGCATGGCCAGAGCGGTGAGGATACCGGCACCCATCAGCATGGGGATGGAGCCGCCGGCGAAGAAGTTCAGAACATAGCCCAGAGCGGACAGGATGGTGGCGCTGCCGATCAGCTGGGCGGGGGAGAATTTCTTCAGCAGAATGGGGAAGATCAGCATGACAGGCAGCAGCAGGGTGCCGAAGATGCTGACGATACCCATCATGGAGGTGTCACCAACGATGTACTTCCAGTAGTAAACAGCGGTGCCCATGCTGGTGATGGTGTTGAACAGGAAGATGATGCCTGCGTACATCCAGGCGAACTTGTTCCGCTTGATCATATTGAAGATGGCCTTTACGTCCACCTTTTCCTGCTTGCCGGCGTCGATGGAGGTGTCTTCCTTCACGAAGATGAAGCGCAGGGTGGCGATCAGGGTCAGAGGAACCATGTACATGGCAACCAGGGGCAGCCAGCCTTCAGCGGTGGTCAGTTCGGCCATCAGCTTGGGGAAGGTCAGGGTGATGCACATGGAGCCCAGGGTGGTAACGAAACCGCCGTAGGAGGAAACCTTGCCGATGACCTTACGGTTGTTCTTCCATGCACGGACGGTGTAGGGGTTCTGGGCGGCAACCCGGAGGGTGTTGAAAATGCCGAACTCAAAGGTGTAAACGAAGAACACCCACAGGACCTTTACCGTCTGGCTCCAGGCGTTGGGGGTAGCGAAGAGCAGAATGGTGCAAATGGTAACGCCCACGATGCTCAGTTCGTAGGGACGGCCGCGGCCGATCTTGGTGTTGGTGTTGTCGACGATGATGGCACCGATGAAGTCGGTAAAGAAGTCCACCACATTACTGACCAGCAGGATGGTGCCGATCACAGCGGGGCTCATGCCCAAAAAGTCCGTGCAGAACAGTGCCAGATAGTTGGTGCACAGCAAAAAAGCTGCTGCGGAAGCCACGTCAGAAGATTTCCATGCCAGGAAACGGAAGAAAGGCAGTCTGTCTTCCTTAGCCGTGGGCACTCTTTTCTTTCCAAATGCCATAGTAATTCGCTCCTTCGTTATTTTTGGGTTACATACCCTCAGATGCTATCATTTTATATAAATATTCATACCATGTAAACAATTGAATTGCGAATAATATCATGAATTTGTTATATTATAAAAAATAACAAAATAATTGAAATAATCACAAGAATATGATATGGTGTTTTTTAAGAGAGGGGGCCATTCTATGATCGAAAAACTGACCGTGCAGGAGAAAGACCAGCTGCTGATGAACCTGCTGCAATGCGGAACCAACATTTATCTTTGGAAATACGGCTCCGACGGCCATATCATCCAAACCAACTCACCCCATCTGGTGCTGGATACGATCTTCGAGCGCACCGGAAACAAGGCCTATATGCTGGAGCAGAACGGAAAATATAAAGCACCGCTGATTCTGGGAACAGAGCTGGGTCTGCTTTGGTGCGCCATTTTTGAGGAAGCGTCCAATGACAGACGGGTCATCTATGTCCTGGGGCCGGTGTTCAATTCGGAGATCTCCTCCCAGACCATTACCCAGAGTGTCACCACCTTCAACATCGACCTGGGCTGGCGGGAGGGCTATATCAAGCTGATGAGCAGCCTGCCGGTGCTGTCCTCGGTACTGTACTTCCAGCATGTGCTGACCGCCCACTACATCATCAACGGGAAAAAGCTGAACCGCAGTGATCTCCATTTCCAACGATGGCACACGGACACCTTGAATGAAAAAGCGGAACCCAGAACAGACCGGATGCAGGTCTGGCTGGCGGAGCGGGCGTTGCTGAATATGGTCCGGGAAGGCGACCTGAATTACAAAAACGCCATGAACCAGGCCAACACCGTGTCCAACGGCATCCGCTCCGGAAACAAGAACCCTCTGCAGCATGCCATCGTCAGCTGCACCTGCTTCACCTCCCTGTGTGTCCGGGAGGCCATCCAGGCGGGTATTTCCCCGGAAACGGCCTACAGTGTGGGCGACAGCTATATCCAGAGCATGGTGGCCGCCAAGAATATTTCGGAGCTGAGCTCTATCAACCACGATATGTACGAGGACTTCATCATGCGGGTCCACAAGCACCGGACCAATCCCAAGGTTTCTCCCCAGATCCAGGCCTGCCGGGACTACATTGAATTGTATGTGGAGCAGGAGCTTTCTCTGCCCGTCCTGGCCCAGCGGGTGGGCTATTCCGAGTACCACCTGTCCCGGAAATTCAAGCAGGAGATGGGCGTGTCCATCCGGACCTATATCCGCTATGCCAAGGTGGAGCGGGCCAAGCTGCTGCTGGAAACCACCACATATTCCAATGCGCAAATCGCGGAACAGCTGCATTTCTGCTCCGGCAGTCATTTTTCCACTGCCTTCCAGGAGGTGGTGGGCCAGAAGCCCCAGGAATACCGGAAAATCCATCAGAAATTGTAAAAAGGAAGGTCAATGACCTTCCTTTTTTATGTGATCACCTGGCGGCACATTTCCAGAATAAAGCCGGCCACTTCCTCGGGGGATTCCTGCATTCCCTCCTTCAGCCAGTGGGTCAGCACGCCGCCGGACCCCTGGGACAGAAAGTGGTACAGCATTTTCCGTCGGCTGGGGGCCATGCCGGGCAGATTCCGCTCCAGCATGGGATAGGCCTTTTCGTAGCAGATCAGAAAAGCTTTCATGGCCAGATTGGGGTCTGCGTTGGCAGAGCCCAGAACCATGTATCGCTCACCATGGTCCTGCATATACCGCAGAACACCCAGCAGGAAGCTCTCCAATTCTATGGCCGCGGGAAAGGTCAGTGCCTCCTGGAGGTTCTCAAAAATCCGGCCTTCGATTTTCTCCATCAAATCCGGCACATCCCGGTAATGCTTGTAAAAGGTGGCCCGGTTGATATCCGCCAGCTGGCACAGCTCTGTCACGGTGATTTTGGACAGGGGCTTTTCCCGGAGCAACGTGAGGAAAGCCTCCTCAATGACCTGCTTTGTGTATCTGGCCCGTGCATCCAATCCCATAGCTTCCTCCTTTGGCGACAGATGTCGCCGAACTTTCGTTACGCTGACACATTGATGGTTGTCTTTTCCTTGCTTCCTCTATTATAATAGAATCAGGAAATTTTATCAACACTTGTTGCCGAAAAGGAGGGAATTATGAAGAGCAAACGCTTCACCTCTCCCTTGCTTGCCTCCCGGATCCGGGGGGAAGATACCACCAAAACGGAACAGGCCCTGGGCTATTTTTTGGGTCCCTGTCTGGTGTATACCATGTATACCGGCATTGCCGGCACCTATCTGACCCAGTTTTACACCGATGTTCTGGGCCTTGCCGGTGCCTTTTTGACCGCAATGCCCCTGGTGTCCAAGGCCCTCAGCGGCTTGATCAGCATTGGCATCGGCCGTCTGATCGACCGGACCAGAACCCCCCAGGGCAAGGCTCGCCCCTGGATCTTATGCTCCGGAATCCTGCTGACGGTCTGCGGCTTTCTGCTGTATGCGGTGCCGAAGGCCTCCTACCGGGTTCAGATCGCCTGGGTCGTGGTTAGCTATAACCTGTTTTTCAGCATTGCGTTTTCGTCCTATTCCCTGAGCCATTCGCTGATGGTGCCGCTGTCCACCCGGAACACCAAACAGCGGGACAGCCTGGCCATGATGACCTCCATGGGTACCTCTATGATCCCGGGCATGCTCTCCACCATTATCATGCCCCTGCTGGTGCGCCGGATCGGTGTCGGCCCGGAGGCCCATGGGGCCTGGCTGACAGTCATGAGCATCCTGTCTGTTTTTGCCATTCCCGCAACCCTGATCGAGTATTATTTTACCAGGGAGCGGGTGACGGAACAAACCAGGGATACCACCTCGGTACCCTTCCGCCTGCAGGTGAAGGCCTGCTTTACCAACAAGTATTGGCTGATGGTGCTGGCCTTCACGGTGATCCAGCACCTGTGCGGCACCCTGGCATCCAGCAGTTCCCTTTACTATTGCAACTGGGTTCTGAGCAATTCCGTCCGGGGAGGTGCCACCAAGCAGATCCTGGTCAATGCCATCGGCCAGGCTCCCATGGGTTATGGCATTTTCCTGCTGTGGCCCCTGGTTCGCAAATACGGCAAGCGGGCCGTGACCATGGTGGGTTTCTCCATTGCGGCCGTGGGAAGCCTGGTGGTTTTCCTGGGCGGCGACAATATGGCGGTGGTTTTGGGTGGTCTGCTGATCAAATCCACAGGAGCCCTGCCCAGCTATGTGATGGCGGCGCTGCTGGCAGAATCCCTGGACCACATTGAGAGGAAAAACGGCTTCCGGGCCGACGGCTTTGCCGCCTCCGTCAACAGCATTGCCCAGACGGTGGTCATGGGCTTGAGCCAAACCCTCCTGCTGGCGGGCATCCATGGCTTTGCCTATCAAGCCCCCGGCTCTGTGGAGCAGGTGATCATTCAGAATGATGGGGTTCGGACATTTTTCAGCATGTGTTATGTGGGAATTCCCATGATTGGCTATATCCTGTGCGCGATCATTATGGTATTCTATAAAATAGAAGCCCCCGGTACAAAAGGTAAGTAGATTCGGATTCAAAGGAGAATGGTTATGAATAAAACACTGACGCAAGTTTTGTCCGGAAATGCGGACAACCATATGCTGCCCTTCTTCTGGCAGCACGGCGAGGACGAGGCTACCCTGCGGGAAATGATGGGTGCCATCCACGGTGCAGGCTGCGGCGCAGTCTGTGTGGAGAGCCGTCCCCATCCCCAGTTCTGCGGGGAAAAATGGTGGCAGGACATGGATGTGATCCTGGACGAGGCCAGAAAGCGGAATATGAAGGTCTGGATCCTGGACGACAGCCATTTCCCCACAGGCTTTGCCAACGATGCCCTGAAGGGAAAGCCCGATGAACTCTGCCGCCAGAATATTTTCGTCAAGGAAAAGCTGTACACCGGCAAAGGCTGGAGCAAACAGCTGGATTTAAAGCGCCTTGGCTTTTTCAAGCAGGAAAAGCCCAAGGCCACCGGCATGATTTCCAAATTCATGTCCATGCTGCCCCCGGCCCGGAAATTCAAGGATGACAGCATCCTCTGCGTCACCGCCCGCCGGGGGGAGCGGGTAATCGAATTGACCGAAAACCTCCATGGCCATGTGCTGCGCTGGGAGAAGCCGGAGGGGGACTGGACCCTTTCCGTGGTGGTCCGCTCCCGGAATACCGGCTCCCACCGGAACTACATCAATATGACCGAGCCGGACAGCTGCCGCCTGCTGATCGACGCGGTCTACGAACCCCACTGGCAGCACTATGCCGATGATTTCGGCAAGACCATCCTGGGCTTCTTCTCCGATGAGCCGGAACTGGGCAACGGTCCCATGTACGCCATGGACAATTACCTGGGCAGCGACCAGGACCTGCCCTGGGGCGCAACCATGGAAACGGCAGTTTCTGCCGCCCTGGGAGAAAACTGGAAAGAAAAGCTGTACCTGCTCTGGCAGGAGGGAGAAGAGGCAGTCCAGGTCAGAAGCTGTTATATGGATCTGCTGACCAAGCAGGTGCGAACCGCCTTCTCCCAGCCTGTGGCCGCATGGTGCCGGGACCATGGGGTGCAGTACATCGGCCACCTTATCGAGGACCAGGGACAGCATTGCCGTACCGGCTCCAGCCTGGGCCATTACTTCCGGGGTCTGCAGTACCAGGATATGGCAGGTATCGATGACATCGGCGGCCAGGTCTACCCCCAGGGGGAGGACGAACCCACCATCAATTTCATGCGCCAGCCCAGAAATGGCGAATTCTACCACTACGGCCTGGCCAAGCTGGCCCAGAGCGCCGCGGCCATCGAGCATCGGAAGCAGGGCAATGCCATGTGCGAGATTTTCGGCAACTATGGCTGGAGCGAGGGCGTGAAGCTGGAAAAATATCTGGCCGACCATTTCCTGGTCCGGGGCATCAATTATTTTGTTCCCCATGCCTTCTCCGGCAAGGAATTCCCCGATTCCGACTGCCCGCCCCATTTCTATGCCCACGGACATAACCCCCAGTACCGCCATTTTGGCGAATTGATGGGATATATGAACCGGGTGGCAACCTTGACCTCCTCCGGTATCCATGAAATTCCCGTGGCCATTCTCTACCACGGCGAGGCGGAATGGGCAGACAAGGAAGCCATGCCCTTCGAAAAGCCCCTGCGGGAACTGTATGACCACCAAATCGATTGCCACACGGTGCCTGCGGATATCTTCACGGAAGAAGAGCATTACCGGGTGACCATCGGAAATCCCTTGACTGTCAACCGGCAGAAATACCGTACCCTTGTGGTGCCGGAATGCCGGTATCTCAGCGCTGCCGCAGCGGCGGGTATTGCAAAGCTTCTGGAAGCGGGCCTGCCGGTGTTCTTCGTGAACCGTATGCCCGAGGCCATTGGGGAAACCGGCGAACCCCTTCCCGAAATCCTGGGCAGCGCTGCCTGTGTGGCTCTGGATAAGCTCTATGAGGAAGTGGGCAAGCTGCTGCAGGATGTGCCTGTGCTGACTCCCGAAAGCAACCGCATCCGGCTGCTGCACATCCACGGCGACACGGAGCTGTTCTTCGCGGTCAATGAAGCGGATACCGTCTATGAGGGCGACGTTTTACTGCCTGCAGAGGGAGAATGCTTCCTGTACGATCCCTGGCACAATTGCTGCCGGAAAGCCGATATCCGGGATGACAAGCTCCATCTTGTTTTGGAGCCCCTAAAGAGCCTGTTTGTGGTATTCGGCCACTGCGACACAATCGAAGAAGCACCCTCTTTCGACGGCAACGCCACCCGGCTGCACACCTGGCAGCGGAGTATCTGTGAGGGCAGCCGGTATCCCAACTTTGAAAAGAAAAAGGCCGTGTCCCTGCCGGACAATGTGGCCCTGGACGACCCCAAGTTCTCCGGTTTTGTTCGCTATGAAACCACCTTCCCCGCAACAACCGCTCAGGAGATCCTGCTGGAAATCTCCGATGCAGAGGAAGGCGTGGAAGTGTTCCTCAATGGCCGAAGCTTGGGTATCCAGATCGCGCCTCCCTTCCGCTATGTCTTGACCGATGCCCTTGTGGAAGGAGAAAACCAGCTGGTCATCGAAGTAGCCACCACCCTGGAGCGCCAGACCTTCCCCATGCTCACAGGCTACCGGAAGCTGCTGGCCACCAAACCCGAATCTGCCACCGGTCTTACCGGGTCCGTCCGTTTGATCGTAAAATAACCCAAAGGAGAACATACAATGAAGAAATTTCCGGAAACCTTTCTGATGGGTGCCTCCACCGCTGCCCACCAGGTGGAGGGCAATAACATCCACAGCGACTACTGGACCATGGAACATATGCGCTTCACCAGTTTTGTGGAGCCCAGCGAAGATGCGGTAGACCACTACAACCGCTATGAAGAGGACATCCGGCTTCTGGCCGGAGCGGGGCTGAACTGCTACCGCTTCTCCGTTGAATGGGCCAGAATTGAGCCGGAGGAAGGCAAGTTTGACGAAGCGGAAGTGGAGCATTACCGCGCCATGATCCGCTTCTGCAAGGAACAGGGCGTCACCCCCATCGTAACGCTGCACCACTTCACCAGCCCCAAGTGGCTGATTTCCAAGGGCGGCTGGGAAGCGGAATCCACCGTGGAGGATTTTAAGCGCTACTGCGCTTACCTGGCCCAGAAGCTGGGGGAGGACCTGGAATATGTAGTTACCATCAACGAGGCCAACATGGGCCTGCAGCTGGCGGCAATCGCCAAGCGCTATATGAAGGAAATGCTTTTTAAGAAAAAGAAAAAGCAGTCCGACGGCAATGACGGCAAGGCCCAGGTGGGCATCAACCTGAAGCAGATGCTGGCAAACCAGAAGTATGCCGCCGCAGAAAATCTGGAGGTTTTCGGCACCGAGAAGCTGCATACCTTCGTTTCCCAGCGGACTCCCGAGGGTGATCTGCTGATCATGCGGGCCCACGTGGCTGCCCGGGATGCCATGAAGGCCATTTGCCCCCATCTGAAAGTGGGTCTGTCCCTTTCTCTGCACGATATGCAGCCCCAGAAGGGCGGCGAAAAGCACGCCGCCAAGGAATGGTATGCCGAATTCGGCCACTACCTGCCCTATATCAAGGACGATGATTTCCTGGGTGTCCAGAACTACACCCGCAGCCGCTTCGGCGTTTTTGGACAGATCGATCCTCCTGCGGATGCAGAGTTGACCCAGATGAGCTATGAATACTACCCCGAAGCCCTGGCCAATGTGATCCGCGCTGTCCATAAGGAATTCAAGGGGGATTTGATCGTCACGGAAAACGGCATCGCCACCTCCGACGACAGCCGCCGTGTGGAATTCATCCGCCGGGCACTGGAGGGCGTTCGGTCCTGCATGGACGAAGGAATCCCCGTGAAGGGTTACTGCCATTGGAGCCTGCTGGATAACTTTGAGTGGCAGAAGGGCTTCTCCATGACCTTCGGCCTCATCGCCGTGGACCGGGCCACCCAGCGCAGATTCCCCAAGGAAAGCCTTGCCTATCTGGGAAGCGTAAGGTAATACAATGAAATATTATTGCAATCCGATCAATTACAGCTACAAATATCAGTTCAACAAGCAATCCCATGGCCCCATCACCGTGTCCCGGGAGGGAGCCGACCCCTCTCTGGTCTGTTTCCGGGGGAAGTTTCTGCTCTTCCCTTCCATGACCTGCGGATTTTTGCACAGCAAGACAAAGAACGGAAAATTTCTTTTTTGGAACAGGAGTATGGCCATGGGAATGAAACTTCAAAATGCGCCCAAGCGGCGAATGAATCGGATCATACAGCAAAACTTTATCGAAATGCTGCAGCAGATGCCTTTTGAGCAGATCACCGTCAAGGAGCTTTGTGAGAAAGCAGACATCAACCGTGCCACCTTTTACCGTTACTATGCGGATCTGTATGCGCTGAAGGAGGAGGTATCCAACGAGCTGTTCGACTTAATGTTTACAAAAGTAGTCCAGAAAGGCATGGCATCTCCCGGGGACACCCGCAGTACGATCCTGGAGTACGCTCTGGAAGCACTGACGGTGGTCCAGGAGCATCATGTGCTGTGTCGGGTGCTGATTTGTGACGATGGAAACAATGCCTTTGCCTATCGGCTGAGCGATGCTTTTACCAAGTTATTTAATGAGTCCGAGCGGGAGCAATTTGTACGGGTACAGCAGGCAGAACTGCTGGTTCACTTTATGGCCAGCGGTGTCATTGGCGTGCTTCGGAACTGGCTGAATACCGGCTGCGCCGTGGACCGGGAGGAGGTTGCCCGCATCATCGACCAGGCCATTATGAGTACCTATTATCAGCTGGAGGAATACAAGGTCTAAAGGAATTCTCCGCAGGATAGTCCTAGGAAATTACAAAGTGACCCGTAGGGAATCGTTTTATTAAGGACTAGAAAAAAGATTGGTTGCTGTCCGCAGACTTACAGTCTGTGTCCATCAACCAATGGAATCTCCCACGGGCTAAAAAGTGTCCACCGGACACTTTTTACACCAGTGTGCGCACTGGTGCCGCCCTTTCGATTCCCCAGGGAGCAAAAAAAGACAGACACACGAAAGTGTGTCTGTCTTTTTTTGGTGACCCGTACGGGAATCGAACCCATGTTACCGCCGTGAAAGGGCGGTGTCTTAACCGCTTGACCAACGGGCCGTTATGGTAGCGGAAGTGGGACTTGAACCTACGACCTACCGGGTATGATCCGGGGGCTCTAGCCAACTGAGCTATTCCGCCATATTTCGTTTCGCACTTCTCGCTCGTGCTTGATAATAATAGCACAGAAAAATCGGTTTGTCAATACCTTTTTGCAAAAAAAATAAAAAATTTTTTCATGATTTTTTTCGGCTTTTTTTGTCGGTTTGGGAGGGGAAAAGGCTTTTCATTTTCGGTAAAAAATGACGGTATTTGTCTGTAAATTTTTTGTTTTTGAAAATTTATTGCCGTATATTTTTGCGAAACAATTGATTTTATGATTTCTTTCGTGTATAATGTATCTGTATAAATATATACAACTATCATTAAATGAGGAAATGATTATGGCACTTACATTTCGTGGCGGCATTCATGTTGCCGAACACAAACATACAGCACACTGTGCGATCGAGCCGTTTGAAGCGCCTGAACTTGTCTATTTGCCGATGCAGCAGCATATCGGCGCACAGGCGAAGCCTCTTGTGGCTGTGGGGGACAAGGTTCTTTGCGGTCAGGTGATCGGTCTTGTGGAAGCGGGACTCGGTGCGCCGATCCACTCGTCGGTCTCGGGCACGGTCGAAGCGATCAAGTCGGTGAACGACGCGCAGGGCAGAGCGATCCAGACGGTTGTGATCCGCAACGATTTTGAAAATACACTCTCGCCCGACATCAAGCCTTTTGCGGGAGAGTTAACGCTTGAGGCTCTTGCCGACGTGGTAAAGAACGCGGGCATTGCCGGTATGGGTGGTGCAACCTTCCCGACGCACGTGAAGATCACCTCTGCCAAAGGCAAGGCGGAGCATATCATCATCAACTGCGCAGAATGCGAGCCCTACATAACAGCTAACCACCGCCTGATGCTTGAAAATCCCAAGAGTATTATTGCGGGTCTTACGCTCTTGCTTGACGCCTATGGCATTGACGACGGTATTCTTGCTGTGGAAGACAACAAGCCGGATGCGATCAAGCTGCTTACCGAGCTGACAAAAGATACACCTCGCATCAAGGTCAAGGTTCTGAAGACCAAATATCCGCAGGGTGACGAAAGACAGCTGATCTACGCTTTGTTTGGCAAAGAGCTTCCCACGGGAAAGCTGCCTGCCGACCTGGGATGCGTGATCTTCAACGCCGAAACCTGCTCCGCAATCCATTCGGCTGTGGCAAGCGGTATGCCGCTTGTGCGCCGTGTGGTGACGGTTGACGGTGATTGCGTGGCAAACCCGAAGAATCTTTTGGTGCCGCTCGGCACGCCCTTTTCGGCGCTTCTTGCCCACTGCGGCTTGAAACCGAACAAGACGCTTCGCAAGGTGGTCAGCGGCGGCCCGATGATGGGTCAGGCGCAGTACGACATTGACACCCCTGTGGTGAAGGGCACTGCCGCGATTCTCGCCCTTTCGAACGACGACGATCCTAAAGAAACGGGCTATGCGCAGTGCATCCGCTGCGGACGTTGTCTTTCGCACTGTCCGATGCATCTGCCGCCCCTTTATATCATGAAATACGCGAAGGCGGAAGATTTTGCCGAAGCGGAAGCCTACGGTGCGATGAGCTGTGTGGAATGCGGAAGCTGTTCCTACATTTGTCCCGCATCGGTACCGATTCTGCAGTACATTCGCATTGCCAAGCAAAAGATCGGCGACGAGCGCCGTAAAAAAGCGGCGGCACAAAAAGCCGCCGAGGAAGCAAAAGCCAAAGAAAAGGAGGTTATCAAGCAATGACAGAACAAAAACTTCTTGTGGTGACCTCCTCTCCCCATACCAAGCACAAATCGACGACGCAAAAGATCATGCTTGACGTGATCATTGCGCTTCTGCCGGCACTTGGCTGGGCGGTGTATCAGTTTGGTATCCGCAGTTTGATCCTGACTCTGGTGACGGTTCTTTCCTGCATGATCTCGGAAGAAGCCTTTTGCCGTATTACCAAGCGCGAAAGCTCGGTTCACGACCTTTCCTGTGTGGTGACCGGTATGCTTCTTGCCTTTAACCTGCCTGTGACCATTCCGATGTGGATGGCAGTTCTCGGTGCTGTGTTTGCCATTGTGGTGGTGAAGATGCTGTTTGGCGGTATCGGACAAAACATCGTGAACCCTGCGCTTGCCGCGCGTGTGTTCATGTTCCTTTCGTTCTCGGCGTACATGCAACCGACAAACGATCTCTATTCCGAAACGGTGGGCAAGCTTGTGAACACCGACGTGGTGGCGTCCGCCACACCTCTTTCGGATGCTGTGGGCGCGCAATCTGCGCTTGATCTCTTTATCGGTAACACAAACGGTGTGATCA
>JAZSHO010000037.1:0-4033 GCA_045533345.1 Faecousia sp.
TGTCATTGCGATAAGTAGCGCACACTGGCGTGGCAATCCCCCAAACACTCCCGGAAACCATAGGGGATCGCCACACCATCCTGCGGGATGGTTCGCGATGACATGCATTTTAATTAGTGCGATAAACAATAATTTATCTCAACAGCATAGAATCGGGCTGAGTGAACGGGTAACGATTACCACCAGACTCCGTTCGAATTGGCCGTGGGGCCATCCCCACAAACAATAATTTACAACCGCAGTATCGTTACCGGGCGGAGTTAACGGGTAACGACTACCGCCGCAGGTCGTGCGCATTGGCCGCCGGGCCGCCCCGGCAAATAATAATTTACATTAGGAGTCATGGTATGTCATTTCATGAAATACTCATCTGGGTCATGGCGGCTTTTGCCTTGCTGGGTGCCGTAGACCGGATTTTCGGCAACCGCTGGGGGCTGGGAAAGGAATTTGAAGAGGGAATCCAGGCCATGGGTTCCCTGGCCTTGGCCATGGTGGGCATCGTGTGCCTGGCCCCGGTGCTGGCGAACCTCTTAAAGCCTGTCATTGTACCGGTCTATTTCTTGCTGGGGGCGGACCCGGCCATGTTCGCCGGAACCATTCTGGCCTGCGATATGGGCGGCGGCGCTCTGGCCATGGAGATGACCGGGGATACCCAGGCGGCATTGCTGGGCGGCGTCATCACCGGCTCCATGCTGGGTGCCACCATCGTATTCACCATCCCGGTGGCCATGGGAATTTTGCAGGAACGGGACCGGCCTGCCATGGCCAAGGGCATCCTCTGCGGCATCGTTACCATCCCGGTGGGCGTGCTGGTGGGAGGTCTGACGGCGGGATTTCCCATTGGAATGGTGCTGCGGAATCTGATTCCCATCGTCCTCATCGCCGCACTCATCGTGTTGGGTCTGTGGAAAGCGGAGAATGCCATGGTCAAGGGCTTTGAACTGTTCGGGAAACTGGTAGTCATCGTGGTGACCGTGGGACTGGCAGCGGCCATTGTGGAGGCGCTGACGGGCTTTGCCATCATCCCCGGCATGGCACCCATTTCCGAGGGCTTCGCCACAGTGGGGACCATTGCCATTGTGCTGGCGGGGGCATTTCCTCTGGTATTCGTCATCACGAAGCTGCTGCAGCGGCCTTTGATGGCGGCGGGGAAATGGCTGGGCATCAACGATGCGGCGGCAGCCGGGCTGATCGCAAGTCTAGCCAATTCCATCGCTACCTTCGGTCTGGTGAAGGATATGAACGAACGGGGGAAGGTCATCAACATTGCCTTCGCCGTGTCTGCGGCTTTCGTGTTCGGTGACCATCTGGGCTTCACCGCCGGATTTGCCCCGGAGATGTTGATGAGCATGATCGCCGGCAAGCTGGCCGGAGGCATCAGTGCCGTTGCGGTGGCTATGGTGCTGACAAGGGAAGAGAATTAATTGCCGATTCTTATTGACAAATCGGGATCTTTGGGGCTATAATGGCATTTATATTGGAAAGGCTGTGAAGAGAAGAGTACGCATAGCTACCCGGTCAGAGAGCCCCGGCAGGTGAGAGGGGGTACGGCGAAGGATGCGGAACATGGTCTCGGAGCCGGACTGCCGATACGTAGGCGGTCACGGGTGCGCCCGTTAACGCGTTTTGAGGCAAAATACCCTGTCATTGCGAGGGAGCGAAGCGACCGTGGCAATCCCCTATGGTTTTTAGGAGTGTCCGGGGGATCGCCACACCAGTGTGAGCACTGGTTCGCGATGACATGAGATTTTGCGAATCAAGGTGGTACCGCGTCAATTTTGTCGCCCTTGGAGCAATCCATGGGCGATTTCTATTTTTTAGGAGGAAAGAAGAAAATGTCTGAAAAGAAGCCCTATTACATTTCCACGGCCATTGCCTACACTTCTGCAAAGCCCCACATCGGCAATACCTACGAAATCGTTCTGGCCGATGCCATTGCCCGCTATAAGCGCCAGGCAGGCTACGATGTGTACTTCCAGACCGGCACCGATGAGCACGGCCTGAAGATCCAGCAGAAGGCCGAGACCGCCGGCATTACGCCCCAGGAATATGTGGACAATGTGGCCGGCCAGATCAAGGATATCTGGGATCTGATGAACACCACTTATGACCGCTTCGTCCGTACCACGGACCCGGAGCATAAGTCCAAGGTCCAGAAGATCTTCCGCCGGATGTACGAAAAGGGCGATATCTATAAGGGTAAGTATTCCGGCAAGTACTGCACCCCCTGTGAGTCCTTCTGGACTGAGAGCCAGCTGGTGGAGGGCAAGTGCCCCGACTGCGGCCGTGATGTGCAGGATGCGGAGGAAGAAGCATACTTCTTCAAAATGAGCAAGTACGCCGACCGGCTGATGGAGCATATTGAGACCCATCCCGAGTTCATCCAGCCCGAAAGCCGGAAGAACGAGATGATCAACAACTTCCTGAAGCCCGGCCTGCAGGACCTGTGCGTGTCCCGCTCCAGCTTCACCTGGGGCGTGCCTCTGGACTTTGCCCCCGGCCATGTCAGCTATGTGTGGCTGGATGCCCTGAGCAACTATATCACCTTCTGCGGCTATGATCCCGACGGCAACCACGACGAGCATTACAAGAAGTTCTGGCCCGCCGACCTGCATCTGATCGGCAAGGACATCGTCCGGTTCCATACCATTTACTGGCCCATCTTCCTCATGAGCATGGGTGAACCCCTGCCTAAGCAGGTCTTTGGCCATCCCTGGCTGCTGGTCAAGGGCGACAAGATGTCTAAGTCCCTGGGTAACGTCATTTATGCCGACGACCTGGTGGAGCTGTTCGGCGTGGACGCAGTCCGCTACTTCGTGCTGCACGAAATGCCCTTTGCCGCTGACGGCATCATGACCTATGAGCTGATCATCGAGCGGATCAACGCAGAACTGGCCAACATTCTGGGCAATCTGGTGAACCGCACCATCGCCATGGACAACAAGTACTTCGGCGGTGAGATTATGGCTCCCGTGGCTCCCGAGGCCGTTGACGAGGAACTGAAGGCCGTTGCGCTGGCTATGCCCGGCAAGGTGGAAGCCAAGATGAACGAACTGAAGGTGGCCGATGCCATCGACGAGATCTTCGTTCTGCTGCGCCGCGCCAACAAGTATATCGACGAGACCATGCCCTGGGCCCTGGCCAAGTCCGAGGAGACCAAGCCCCGTCTGGGCACCGTCCTGTATAACCTTTTGGAGGCCATCCGCTTCGCAGCCATCGCACTGAAGCCCTTCCTGCCCGACACCTCTGACCGGATCCTGCAGCAGATCAATGTGGAAAACGGCGGTCTGGAGAGTCTGACCTCCTTCGGCGTGCTGACTCCCGGCGGCAAGGTGGGCGCAGCTGAGATCCTGTTTGCCCGTCTGGACATGGCCAAGAAGATGGAAGAAATTGATGCTTTCAATGCCGAAAAGGCCAAGGCAAAGCTGCCTCCTCTGGAGATCGAGCCTTACACCGACGAGAAGGTGGATTTCGACACCTTCTGCAAGTCCGACTTCCGTGCTGTGAAGGTCAAGGACTGCAAACCCGTCAAGAAGTCCGACAAGCTGCTGCAGTTTACTCTGGATGACGGCTCCGGCACCGACCGCCAGATCCTGAGCGGCATTGCCAAGTGGTATAAGCCCGAGGAACTGATCGGCAAGACCCTGGTTGCCATCACCAACCTGCCCCCCAGAAAGATGATGGGCCGTGAGTCCTGCGGTATGCTGCTGTCCGCCGTCCACACCGAAAAGGGTGAGGAGAAGCTGAATCTGATTATGATCAGCGATGCCATCCCCGCCGGTGCAAAGCTGTGCTAAAGTAAAAAGGAAACCTGCCCTGGAAACCCGGGGCAGGTTTTTGCGTTATGAGGTTGGTAGGGCAAATTGTAGTTTACGGTAACAGTAACTAAAATGCATGTCATCGCGAACCAGCGCGCACGCTGGTGTGGCGATCCCCCAGACATACCGGAAACCTTGGGGGATTGCCACGCCAGTCTGAGGACTGGCTCGCAATGACATACTTCTTTCTCACTGCTAAGCTAAACAATAATTTA